>DAISKX010000061.1:0-10848 GCA_036820725.1 Nitrospiraceae bacterium | reverse complement strand
AGGCGAGTCTGCGACGCGAAGAATAATGAGGTGCGCGAGACGATGAATAAATCGTCTCATGTTTGCGCACGGGTGCAAGTCGGTGAGCACCCAGTGTTACGTCTGTGCGCGCCAGCGAGTCGGCGAGCTGGCAGTGTCCCAAGTCCCCTCACGCTTGCAGACGCCGCCGAGACGGTGAGGCGTCCGTGTCCTCGTGAGTCGGCGTCCGATGGCATGAGGTACTGGGTGCCGAAGCTCGCACACAGGCTCGTCGCAGCGACGTATCCGCAGTTGTAGTAGAAGTCTTCATGAATACTGCGGGTTACCAGTTGCCGTCCTCGATTCGCACATGCTAGCGTGATTTTCATGGATGCACAGGCACACAGATGTGTCCCCATCAAAATGAATCGGAGCCTCCTGCTGACCTCGCTTTTCCTTCTTGGTATTGTGAGCCTTACAGATGCCAAGCCGTCCTTTGCCGTGCCGATGACCAATGACCCGCGAGGGTTTCGCGAACTGGCGTGGGGCGTATCACTGGCGGATCAAGCGGACCTGACGGTGGTGCAAGCAGATGACCGGATCATCGACTATCGCCTGAAGGAGTCGCCGCCACGGTTTGCCGAGACCGAGGTGGAAAGCCTGGTCCTCTCGGCCATCCATAACGAATTCGCCCGCGTCACGATTCGCTATCGCGGAGAAGAGACGCACAAGAAACTACTGACCTATCTGGAACAGACCTATGGACCCATCGAGAAACTTCCCGGGCAGATGGCTCGCGGGCTCAATCAGCAATATAATTGGCGCGGACCTGAAACCGAGATCAATCTGACATACGAGAGCAATCGGGACCGCGGCTATCTCTTTATCGAGAGCCGCACGCTTTCCCCACGTTTCAATGACCACATCACGGATACCGGTGAATAACATGTCGAGCAGCGCCGCCACAGGCCGCCGGACGTGGCTCTTCGCCGGCACCGCCATGTTGACCTTCGCCGGCGCGGTTCCGATGCGAGACGACCCGAACGGCTTTGAGGGCATTCCCTGGGGATCGGCCTTCACCGAATCGGATTTGTTTGTGAAAGTCGAAGATGCCGGATGGATTCAAACGTTCGAATTGAAAGGGAAGCCGCCCGCGTTTGGGAATGCACTGGTCAATACCATGCGCTTCATGACGGTCGACGGCAAATTCGCGCGCGTGATCGTGCGTTATCAGGGCAAAGATTCTCACGACCGGATCCTCGCATATCTCCAGCAGCGGTTCGGCCAGCTCGACCGGACGCCGGGACAGAGTGCTGAAGCCTCGGTGAAACTGTTCTCATGGATAGGAATCGACAGCGAAATCACTTTGCGGTACGAACCTCGAACGGATCAGGGCATCATCTTTTTTGAAAGTCAGACATTTCGCGCCAGGCTGGCCGACGGAAATTCCGCCACGGTCTTCTGAAGTTCTGAGTCGGGTCACGCGACGCACGAAAACTTTTCGTTGACAACCGTCACACATCTTTCGCATCATGCCGACCCATGCATAACGCCACAAAACTTCGCCAACTATTACAACGACCAGGCATTATCAAGGCCGTCGGCGCCCATGATGCGCTCAGTGCCAAATTGATTGAACGCGGCGGATTCGACGCCATTTGGGCCAGCGGTTTTGCAATTTCCGCGTCGTTGAAATGTATACCCGACGCCAGCTTTATCACGTCCAGCGAACAACTTGAAGTCGAACGCAACATCGCCGAAGCGGTCGGCATTCCTATCATTGCGGATTGCGACACGGGGTACGGAAACGCCCTGAACGTCATGCGCACCGTCAACGACCAGGAACGCGCCGGAGTCGCCGCAATCTGCATCGAGGACAATGTCTATCCCAAACGCTGTAGTTTCTATGCCGGCGTCCGGCGTGAATTGATCCCGCTGGAGGAACATTGCGGAAAAATCAAAGCCGCCAAAGCGGCTCAACTCACCCCGGATTTTGTCGTCATTGCAAGGACTGAAGCGCTCATCGCCGGGTGGGGACAGGAAGAAGCCCTGCGCCGGGCCGAGGCATACGCAGAGGCAGGAGCTGATGCCGTGCTCATTCACTCCAAGTCGCCGACGTTCGACGAGCTCAAGACTGTCGCCAAAACATGGTCCGGACGCGTGCCGCTGGTCGTCGTTCCGACGATTTTTGATCAGGTCACGACTGCCGAACTGGAGGATGCCGGTTTCAAAATCGTCATCTATGCCAACCAGATGGTCCGCGCCAGCATTCGAGCGATGCGCGACGCCCTCGCCGTCATCAAGAAAGATACCCGTCCCGGTTCGGTCAACGATCAAATCGTCAAGCTCAAGGAAGTCTACGACATCGTCGGTGTCCCCCAGATGGAGCAAGATGAGCGCAAGTTTCTGCCCGTCGGAGGGGAGAAGATTACCGCCATCATTGCGGCGGCCGGCTTTGAGAAACAACTGCTCCCGTTGATCGAAGACAAGCCGAAGTGCCTCCTCGATATTAAAGGGAAGACCATCCTCGAGCGCCAGGTCTCCGCACTGAACGAATGTAACATCAAGGAGATTGCCCTCGTCCGCGGGTACAAGAAGGAAGCCATTATGCTCCCGAACATCCGGTACTACGACAACGACCGGTATGAAGACACGGGCGAACTCTACTCGTTGTTCTGTGCCGAGAACGAAATGAAAAGCCGCACGATCCTGCTCTATGGCGACATCATTTTTGAGACCGTGGTGCTGGAGAAACTGCTGAAGAGCCCTGCGGATATCACCCTGGTCGTCGATCTGGCCTGGTCCGATCATCCCCAACAGGGACAGGACTTCCAATTGAAACCGGATCTGGTGACCTTGGACCCGCCTCCGGGCAAGAACTACCTGGCCCGATTCATCATGCCGGAAGGGGACACCACCGTGACGAAAATCGGCCAGCATATCCACCCCGAACAGGCGCACGGCGAATTCGTCGGAATGGCTATGTTCTCAGACAAGGGTATTGCGGCGTTCACCAAGTGCTATCACGCCTCCTTGGATCGGTATAAGACCAAAGGCTTTCATGAGTCCGGTGGATTTACCCAGGCGTCGCTGACCGATCTGATTCAGGAATTGGTCGATACCGGCGTCAGCGTGCAGGCGGTTCCCATCTATAAGGGATGGATGGAAGTCGACTCATTCGAAGAGTACCAAAAGGCCTGGGCCCGGCTCCGCCAGTAAGTTCCCCACCCTCTGTAGATAAGTAGACCCTCACCTGTCCCTCCATCCGAGCCCGTTTTCCGATTTTCTCTATGGTGTCAATGCCTGCCAACGCTTGTTGCCTTTGGTCATCGCATGGTACCCTTCGGTGAGTGATTACTTACTCACAGCGACCGGCATGAAAGCCAAGACTCAACTCAAACGTGCGTCGAGCAGGGACCGGCAGGCGAGTTTGATTACCGCGGCAAGTTCGCTCTTCGCCGCCAGGGGGTTTCGAGGTACCACCACCAAGGAGATTGCCAAAGCCGCCGGGGTCAGCGAGGCGCTCGTCTTTAAATATTTTCCGACCAAACGTGCGCTGTATGCCGCCATCCTGGCCGAAAAGGCCAATTTGAGCGCTCTCCTGGAAGCCGTCGAGGATGTCGCCAGGAAACGGGATGACCAGCGCGTCTTTACCCTCATCGCACGCTATCGCATTCGCCCCGGCGCCGATCCGACCATGCTCCGGTTATTGCTGTTCAGCGCCCTCGAAGGCCATGAACTGGCGGACATGTTTTTCGGCAAACACCACCGTGTGTTCTATGAATATCTGGCCGGCTACATTCACACGCGCATTCAAGAAGGCGCGTTTCGTGAGGTCGACCCCCTCTTGGCGGCCCGGGCATTCATCGGGATGGTCGTCCATCACAGGCTCCTACACGAGATCTTCGCCGTTCCCATGCACCGGTCGCACGACGATACTGTGGCCACATATGTCGAACTGTTTGTAAACGGGTTGGTTCGCCGGTCGGCTCGAAAGCCGAAGGAGTCTGCCCGATGTCGCTGAACCCGGTGAAACAGCACCCGCTCATCATCCTAGGGACCATCATCTTCTTCGCCCTGACCGCATTGATCGTATTCCGGCTCAGCAGCGGCGCGAAAATTGATCAGCGGAAAAATCGTGTGGTGACCGTCGGAACCACCAGGCCGCTCAAGCAGGACTTGGACGTCCGGCTCTCGTACACAGCCGATTTGATCCCCAATCAGCTCGTCAATATCTTCTCCCGGGTCGACGGCTACATCGCCAAAATGTACGTGGACAAAGGCGATCTCGTCAAAGCGAACCAACTCCTGATCGAAATTGACCATACCGATTATATGCATGCCGTCAATCAAGCCAAGGCCAATCTCGGATCCGCCCGAGCCAAGGTCGTCCAGCAGGACGCGGCGGTGCGCAATGCGAAACTCACGCTCGATCGGATGCGTGCCTTAATCAAGGATCAGTTCGTGTCCCAACAGGATTTGGATACCGCTCAGGTCAATTACGACGGTGCGATTGCGTTTCAAGACTCGCTGCGCGCGCAGGTCAAACAGATGGAAGTGGCGCAGGCTCAAGCCGAAACGAATCTGGCCTATTCGTACATTCGCGCTCCCTTTGCGGGCTATGTGGCTGAACGGAATCTCGACTCTGGTTCCTACGTCAGCGGGGCCACCGCCAGCACCTCCACCATGTCGCGGGGCATTCTGAGCCTGCACGATGTCGACACGGTGCGGACGCTGATCGAGGTCGTCGAAAAGGACGTGCCGCTCGTCCGGATAGGACAACGCGCGGAGATCCGAGCCGAGGCCTACCCGCTCCGCGTGTTCGAAGGAACCGTGACGCGAATCGTGCAGGCGCTGAATCGCGCCACGAGAACCATGACCGTCGAAGTCGATCTCCCCAATAAAAACCATCTCCTCAAGGGGGGCATGTTTGCACGCGTGGAAGTGTTGGTGGATCGACATCTCAACGCGATCCAAATTCCACTCGATGCCGTCAGCCGCCTGGAAGAATTCCAGTATGTCTATGTGGTGCAGGATGGGAAGGCACATCAGGTCCAGGTGGAACTCGGAAGCCGGGTTGAAAATCGGGTGGAGGTCGTGAAGGGTCTGGCCGGCGACGAACAACTGATTGTGTCGGGGAAAGATCTCGTCAGTGAAGGGATGGCGGTACAGGTTCACCCGCTTTGACAAGTACGATTTGGTGACGTGGTGATTTCGTGAAGTGCCGCAGAGTGCTCAAGTGCTAACGTCCTCAGTGCTCACTGGTACTTTAGGACTTAGCACTCCAGGACTCAGGACTTCAGAAGTGATGACTTCACCAGATCGCCAAATGACTCGATCACCACATCACTAAATCACCAAATTCTTCTCATGTGGCTCACGTTACTCGCCCTCCGCAACCGCATCGGCATCCTGATGCTGTCCCTTGCCATGGTCGTATTGGGGATGACGTCACTGCAACGGCTGCCGGTCGATCTGTTCCCCAACATCCAGGTGCCGGTCGCCTTCGTGGGGGTCATCTATAAGGGCGCGCCGCCGCTCGACATCGAACAAAGCGTGGTGTACCCCATTGAGAAGGCAGTGAGTTCCGCCTCCAACGTGGAGCATGTGGAATCGTTTGCCAAGCAGGGTATCGGAGCGGTGCAGATCTGGTTCAACTGGGGAGCGGATATCAACGTCGGTCAGATGGAAGTGATGCAACGCATCACGCAGATTCTCAACAGCCTCCCGCCTGGCATCTTGCAGCCATTTATCGTCAAATTCGACGTGTCGAACATCCCTGTCGCGATCGTGACCGTCGCGGGCAGCAATCTCGACGAACGGGCCCTGTACGACCTGGCCTACAACACCATTGCGCCCCAGATCGAGCAGATTGCCAACGTCGCGGCCGCGACGGTAGAAGGGGGGAAAGTCCGCCAGATCAACATCAATCTCGATCCCGCGCTGCTGCAAGCCCGGGGTCTCTCGATCCTGGACGTCGTCAAGTCCGTCAAAGCGGCCAACCTGATCCTGCCGTCTGGTGATCTCAAAGCCGGCAACCTCGATTACAACGTCTTCACCAACAACCAGTTTAAGACCGTGGAACCGATTGCCGATGTCGTCGTCAAGATCGATCCGCGTGGGAATCCCGTCCGGGTCCGCGACCTGGCCACCGTGACGGATTCCTCCGACATTCAAACCAACATCGTGCGGACCGACGGCAAACGCTCGGTGTACCTCCGGGTCAACAAGCAACCGATCGCGAATACCGTAGAAGTCGTCGACGCATTGCGGAAAGCGATCCCCCAGATGATCGGGATTCCCCCTGGTGTGCACGTAGGCATCTCTTTCGACCAGTCCCTGTACATCAGACAGTCGATTCAAAACCTGCTCGAGCAAGCTCTCCACGGATCACTGCTGGCCGCGGCCGTGATTCTCATCTTTCTGCGGAACGTCACCAGCACGCTGATCATTTCAGTGGCGATCCCGCTCTCGATCCTGGTCACGTTCATCGTGCTCTACTTCACCGGCCAAACGCTGAACGTCTTCACGCTCGGAGGGTTGGCGCTCGGGATCGGCCGGCTCGTCGATGATTCGATCGTCGAACTGGAGAATATTCAACGCCATCTCAACCAGGAGCGGAACCGCTGGGAGGCCATCGTGAATGCCGCTCGCGAAGTCGCCATGCCGATCTTCGCCTCCACCGTCACCACCGTCGTGGTCTTTCTCCCCATGTTCTTCGTGGTCGGCATCGCGCGACTGCTGCTCATCCCGCTCACGCTCACCATTGCCATTGCGCTCTTCACCTCGTTTTTCGTCTCCAGAACCGTCACTCCCGCGCTCTGTTACCGATTTCTCAAGCCCGAACAGGAAGCCCATCGATCGATGCCGGCGTGGTTCGTCCGACTCATGAACTGGAGTCGCGATCGATACGACGCCCTGGATCGCAGGTATGAAAAGAGTCTTGCGTGGGTGCTTCAGCACCGCCGCGTCTTGCTCGTCGGCGTGGTGCTCGTCTTTGCGGGATCCCTCGCTCTGGTTCCATTGCTCGGCAGTGAGTTTCTGCCCGTTTCCGATGAGAGCCAGTTCCGGATTGTGTTGCGCGCCCCGGTGGGACAGCGGGTCGAGAAGACGGAACAACAGGTGGCCGAGGTGGAACGTGTGCTCCGCGACCAGATTCCTGCGCATGAACTGGACACGATTGTGTCGAGCACGGGCGTGCTCGCTCAGGGACGCTCTTCGCTCTTCAACCCTAATACGGGTCCTCACACATCGGTGATCTCCGTGTACCTGACCCCGCCGGAGAAGCGCACTCGCACGCAGGTCGATGTCATGAATGAAGTCCGTCCGAAGGTCCTGAAATTGTTCCCCGGCGTCGCGATGTTCTTCGATCCGGGCGGACTGGTCAAGCGGGTCACCAGCTTCGGATCGCAGAAGTCCGTGGACGTGGAAATCTATGGCTATGATTTTGAAAAGGCCCGCACGCTGATCCAGCAGGTGCAGGAGATGATGCACAAGACTGACGGATTGGCTGATATCGAAGTCAGCCGGGAGGAAAACTATCCCGAGGTCAACGTGGTGGTGGATCGCGAGAAAGCCGCGCTCCTCGGGATCAGCGAGACCGATGTCGCCAACGCCGTGCTCTACTCATTGAACGGGAACGGCCAGACCGATCCGATCATTTACACCGATCCACAGAATGGGAACGAGTATTACATCAGCGCCTGGCTTGCCGAGGAACATCGCAAAGACCTGTCCGATCTGGAGAACATTCTCCTCACGACGAAGAACGGAGAACCCGTGCTGCTCCGGAACGTGGCAGCGTTGAAATTGAATGCCGGTCCGGTGAAGATCGAACGGAAATATTTCCAACGCGTCGTCCACATCACGGCCAATCCGGTGAATCGGGATCTGGGGTCCATCGCCGAAGATCTGGAACACTCCTTCGCCGGCCTGCAACTTCCGCCAGGGTTCAGCATCAGGTTGGCGGGACAGATTCAGCAACAGCGGGAGACCTTTTCAGGACTGATCTTCGCCAGCATGCTCGCATTGATCCTGGTCTATATGGTCATGGCCGCCCAGTTCAAGTCGTTGATCGATCCATTTATCATCATGTTCTCGGTCCCGATGGGCATTCCCGGTGTCATCCTGATGCTGTTTCTGACGAACACGACATTGTCCACCACATCGATGATGGGCGTCATCATGATGCTTGGCATCGTCGTGTCCAATGGGGTCCTGCTCGTCGACTATACAAATGTGCTGCGGAAACGAGGTCTGGCGTTGCGCGACGCCGTCATGACAGGCGCCCGGACAAGGCTGCGCCCCATTCTGATGACCTCACTGGCGACGGTCGTGGGCCTTTTTCCAATGGCCATCGGATGGGGAACCGGCGGAGAAACCAATGCGCCCCTCGCTCGTGCAGTGGTCGGAGGGCTGACAGTGTCGACCCTCCTGACGCTCTTCCTGGTACCGACCGTGTACATGATTCTGGAGGAACGATTCCCGCGAAGGGCGGAGGAACTCAGCGGACAGGAGGCGGGATCACTCGAGGCGCAACACACGTGAACGAATCTCGTCGCTCGTCCTCGTCTACCGCAGACCGTCAATCGTCAAGCGTCATTCGTCAACCGGGATTCGACACCGTAAAACGTCAATCGTCACATTCGTTAACCGAAAAGCGAGACGGCGCTTGATTTCTTCACGGATGACGATTGACCGCTGACGTTTGACGGGTCTACATCACTTCACACATGCCGATTGACGGATGACGCATGACGCCTGTCGAGTCTTGCACCGCTTCATGGTCGCAAGCCCGGAAACAACGACCCGAGCTGTAACGCCAATCCCATATCCCCGCTGATACGCAACCGACCGGACATGGCGACCGCCGTCCCTTTCAATTGTCCATTGAGCACACGGAGGCAATCCTCCCCTGAGAGCGACAGTGTGACATGCGGATCGGCATGCGACCCTTGTGTCACGCGGCACGATCCTTCACAGATCAGCATGAAATATTGGCCTCCCTGGTCTCCGCTCAAGTCGAACTGATACACCGCATCCAGCCCTTCGGCGGCATCGGGATCCAATTTGTCGGGGAGAATCCGGAAGAATTCCTCGACCGTATTCGGCTTCTGCTCGTTCATCGAGTGTATGGCGAGGCGCTCACGCTCCGTGTGCTCGGATACCAGCTAGTACCGCAACAACGCACTGTGCGTCGAACGGCGCGCGCCGAAGAAATTTTTGGAGAACTCTTCAACCACGGCAGGATCATAACCCTTGCAGCTGAAGATATCGAGATAGGCGCTGCTTGTATCGTTTGCAAAATGCCCGCTGATGAGCGACGTTTCGATCAGCTGCACCATGCTGTATCCGGCCACCCGGCCTTCACCGAAATGGACCACCTGGCAGGTGCCGTACCGTTTCATGCCGATCAACTCGCAGAGCTGCACGACATAGGTTTCGATCTGTTTTGCGTCACGGATCAGGTCGGAATCACAGTCCTGAAGATCGACGGAAGTGAGGATACCCCAGGCTTTCCCCGATCCCACCGATTCCATATGGTTCGTGGGTTGGGCCAGCCTGGCTGAAGATGATGCGATGTCGTCGGAGGAGTCGGTACTTTCTGCGTTGTGCATGGGTGATGTGATCCTTTCTATGCGAGTGGTGGTCGGATGGCGCACGTACTTTTTGCAATATACTGAAGGCCTCACCCGCTGTCCACTTTTTCGACGATCCGATCATTGACAAACTTGCGAATCGTTAGCGAGAATGCCGCCGATGGCCGAAAACACTCGACAGGCGCAAGACTCCTCGGCAACTCAGGCCGATATTCCCGATCGGTTCTGCACCTGGTGCAAGGTGACGATGAGAAAACGTCTAGTGGGCGGCGGCCAGTTCATCCATTACACCTGCCCCAAATGCGTCTTTCAGCACACGACGCGCTGGGAATCGAAGCCTCCCGCCGCGTAAATCGTCAACCGTCAAAGGTCAATCGTCATTTCATCGTGGACGTAGACCGTCATGCGTCATTCGGCAGGCTACTTGAGAAATGCCTTCATGGACCTCTCCTCCGATTGACGGATGACGATTGACGAATGACGCCTCTAAACATCCGGTCAGCCATCGTAGTACTGTTCGCGATAGATCGGGCAGAGTCCCTTCGTGTGGATGATCGCCGTGACATCCTTGATCATTCCGCCGTTTCCGCACAGGTACACAGACAGATTCTTGACCGCCTCAATATGAGTCTCGACATACGTGGTGACTCGCCCCGTGACTCCCGTCCAGCCGGGCTCGGGACGCGACAGCGTCGTCACAAATGAAAATCGGGGATGCGCCCGACTGAGATCGGCGAATTCCTCCTGATAATACAGGTCGCGCTGAGAACGCAGGCCCCAAACGAGCTGCACCTGCCGCGACCCGGGCTTTTCCAATTCGGCGAGGACCATCGAGCGGAACGGCGCGATGCCCGTGCCAGTTGCGACCAACAAGAGATCGCGATGATCGTCGCGAAGGTAAAACGATCCTGCCGGCCCTTTGAACTGTGTGGAATCTCCTTCCCGAAGATGAAACAGATAGGTCGAGCCGGGACCACCGGACACCAGATTGAGGACGAGGAGGAGGCGATCGGGCGAGCTCGGTGGCGAGGCGATGGAATACGGCCTCGTCGCCATGAAGGGTGAGCCGGGCTTCGCTATTTCAAAGGAAATGAATTGTCCTGCCTTGAACTGGATCGTCTGCGGCTTCATCAGTCGGAGTTCGATCTCCCGCACATCGTGAGCCCGATCCCTGGTCCGGGTGACTTCAGCTTGAAAAATATCCATCCGATGCTCGTGGCCCTCCCTTACCCCGCATTTTTCATGAGGCTTCGTGAATGGGCCGTGCTCGAGGATCGCCGCTCGGTGCTCG
>DAISKX010000060.1:0-10887 GCA_036820725.1 Nitrospiraceae bacterium | reverse complement strand
CTTTCCTCCCGGCCCGGAAGCCCGGATTCGACAGCCAACCCGGGGTAGGTCACGCCCGTGTGCGGAATCGTCCACACCGGATACCCGCCCAACGCTACCCGGCTCACAACATCCGGCGTGCCGTCGTTCGACCCGCCGTCGCAATTCACGATAATCGCAGACGCGCCGGAAAACACTTGCTGCAGACCTTCGACGATTGACTTAACCACCTGTTCGATGGTCCCCGCATTGTTCAGCGTGAGGACACCGACGATGATGTCGGTCGTGCCCACCTGCTGAATCATCTCCTGCAGGGGTGGACTGAGTACCGCTTGATCACTCATTGGAGAAATACGATTTGATGATTGCGTGATTTACTGAAGTGAACACTTCGCCAGATCACCAGATCGCCCAATACGCGCGTCACTTAGTCGGAAGGATTTTGAGCAACGTGAGATAGTCGCTGAGTTGCCGTGTAATGAGAAAGTTGCGCCGCACGTGCTCTCGCGCCGCCGCGCCCATTCTGTTGATCAGGCCCGGATTGTTCAGCAGATGGCGCACCCGAAACCCCGCCCCCTCGATAGAATGGACCACATAGCCGGTGACTTCGTCAATGATTTGCGCCGCGATCCCGCCGGCCGTGCTTCCCACGACCGGCTTGCCCTTCCACATCGCTTCGGAAACCGTCAGGCCAAACCCTTCTTTCATCGAGGTTTGCAGCACGACGGTCGCACTCCGCTGCAGCGCGTTGATTTCAAGATCCGCCTCGGGCGGAAGCTGCACCAGATGAATATCCGGATCACGTCCGGCCGCTTCCCGCAACTCGATCAGGACGGATTCGCCTTCCGGGTCGTGCAGCACGCCGGAACCGGCGAGCACCAATTGACAGTCGTGATGTTTCTTGACGAGTTTATAGGCCTGAATGGCGCCGAGCGGATCTTTGAAGCGATCGAACCTCGCCACCTGCAACAGGATCGGTTTGGTCCTGGAAATCCCCAGCCGATCGACGATCTGATTGATCTCCGACCGTGTCAACTCGCGATTCTTGGGACTCAGCGGATCGATAGACGGATAGATGAGAAACTTGGGAATCGGCAGCCGCTGCACGAATCCCGACAACGAAAAAATAGCGGCGTCATACTTCAGCACATAGCGTCGGAGAAAGGTCCACGCGCGACGCTGGGGTTGGGCCAGGTCCAGATGACATCGCCACAACCAACATCCGTTCTTACGGTAGTCGACCAACGCCGCCGGTTGATGGTCGTGGACCATCACCAGGTCCGCTTCCAGCTTGAGGGCCCTCGCATTCCGCTCCGTAATGTCCAGATAGGTGTGATACATCTCGTCGGTAATCTTCTCATCCCGGCCCTGTAACGCATTCAACAGTCGTTTCACGACCACGAAGTATTCCTGGGTGCCCGCGATCACCTCCCACCGCGTATCGACCCCGAGCGCGTTCATCATCGGGACCAGCCGCCGCAAGACTTCGGACGGACCGCCGCCGTACCGCACCGCATTCACATGAAGGAAACTTTTTCCCTTCACCAGATCACTGAGACGATACAGAAACTCGACGGTCCCTTTGGGGGAGACTTCGCGGTATTCATCCAGGGCCGAGCTCATTGATCCACACGCCGTCCGCGTTCACTCGCGGTCAAATGGCGCTCCACTCGATGTTGTACGCATTGTCCCATCGTGGCGCGCCGGGCAGATTCAGCCAATAGAAACCGTACGGCCCCACGGTCAGGATATAGGGACGCTCTCCGATCTCCGGAAAACGCGACTCACCGAAGAGTTCTACCGGCATGGTCCCTTTGAATCGGCTGAGATCCAGTTCAAGCGATTGGGCCGATTCGGCCAGATTGTGCACCATCAGCACGGTCTCGTTCTCGTACGAACGGAGATAGGTCAGAATCTTTTCATTCGTCGGGTTCAAGAATTCCAACGTCCCCCGTCCGAATGCTTTGTGTTGTTTCCGAATGGCAATCATCCGCCGCATCCAGTTGAGCAACGAATGGGAGACCGGTTTCTGCGCTTCCACATTGATCGACTGATATCCGTAGACCGCGTCGGCCACGACAGGCAGAAAGAGCTGGGCCGGATCGGCTTTTGAAAATCCGGCATTGCGATCCGCGGTCCAATGCATGGGCGTCCGGACTCCATTCCTGTCTCCCAAATGAATATTGTCTCCCATGCCGATCTCATCGCCGTAATAGATGATGGGACTCCCCGGCAGCGTAAAGACGATGCTGTTGAGCAACTCGATCTTCCGGCGATCATTGTCCAGCAGCGGCGCCAAGCGCCGGGCGATCCCGATATTGCGCCGCATTTGTGGATCGCGGGCATAGGCGTAGTACATGTAGTCGCGCTCTTCTCCGGTGCACATTTCCAAGGTCAATTCGTCGTGGTTCCGGAGAAACAGGCACCATTGGCAGGACGGCGGGATGTCCGGCGTGTGTTTGAACATATCGAGAATCGGTCGCCGGTCCTCGCTCCGCAGGCCCATGAACAGGCGGGGCATCAGGGGAAAATGAAACGCCATGTGGAACTCATCGCCGTCCCCGAGATAGGGGCGCACATCACTCGGCCATTGATTGGCCTCGGCGAGAAGCACCCGGTCCCTGTAACGCTGATCGATGCGTTGACGAATTTCTTTCAGGTAGGCATGGGTTTCCGGCAAGTTCTCACACATGGTGCCTTCGCGCTCGAACAGATACGGGACCGCGTCGCACCGAAACCCGTCCAATCCCTGATCCAGCCAGAATTCCATCACCTCCACCATCGCCTGCCGGACTTTGGGACTGTCGTAGTTGAGATCCGGTTGATGGCTGAAAAACCGATGCCAAAAATACGCCTGCGCCTCCGGGTCCCACGTCCAATTGGATTTTTCCGTATCCACGAAAATGATCCGAGCTTGAGCATACTTTTGATCCGTGTTGCTCCAGACATAGTATTCCCTGGTCGGCGAGTCCGGCGAGGATCTCGCGCTTTGGAACCACGCATGTTGATCGGACGTGTGGTTGAGGATCAGATCCACGATCACCCGCATGCCGCGGCGATGTGCCTCCTGCAGCAACCGCCGAAAATCCTCTGTCGTCCCATACGAAGGCGCGATACTGCGGAAATCCGCGACATCGTATCCGTCATCGCGCAGAGGGGAGGGATAAAAAGGCAATAACCAGAGACAATCAACGCCTAACCATTCGAGATAATCGAGTTTGCTGATGAGGCCGGCAAAATCACCGATCCCGTCGTCGTTGTTGTCGAAGAAGGCCCTGACGTGCAGCTCATAAAAAACGGCGTCCTTGTACCAGAGCGGATCCTGATTCAGCATGGCAAGCTTAAGCGAGATAGTTCCATTGGATCATTGCATCACGGATCATTGTCTCATTGAACAATGGATCAATCGGCAATGGTGAAATCGTCAATTCTCCCCTAGGTTTTCGTCATAAATTCGTCGCAGGCAGTCAGAATGCTGGATCTCAATCGCTCCAGACTGCCGAGGTACGGATTGATCGACCGGATGCAGTCCGCCAGCTTCAGTAATCCGAGACTCGACCGAATCCATGCCGAAAAATCATTCTCCTCGCGCCCCAGGCGAAAGCGGGCTTCGAACATATGAAAATAGACGGCGCTGACGTCGACGTCGGATACCGCCTGCCGGAACTCGTGCAGCGTCTTGGCTTCTATGCCGATGGGAACTTCGAGAATCCGCGATCGCTTGAAGTGGAACGACTGGCCGAATACGACCCGTGGAATGATGGAGGCTCTCGACAGATGGTCGTCGATAATCGAGATAATTTCCTCCCGCAGGTCTTCCAGATTGGGAAAATCAAACGGGTCGATTACCGCCAATCGCTCGCCCAAGACATGGTCGCCCACTTGCCCCACGACCCATTGGGCGAAATCGTTCGGATAGGCGCGTTCGATGAATCGATGGCGGAGAAAATAGCTGTGCGTATGGAAATGAATGGAATCGAGCGGAACTTCCTCGAGTAATTCTGCCAATTCCTTCTCATCGTCTGCCTGGTGGGCGAGACTTTCCTGCAATTCGCTGCAACCGATGAAGTGAAAGGATGCATTCGCAACCTTGTGTCCGTTCTGTTCGCTCACCATCTCCATCCCGTCAATGACATCCGGCACGATTGAAGGACGACCATGCGATTCAGAGAACCCGCAACCACGGAGGTCATCGGCCTTCATCTGTAGTATAGACGCTTCAGGACCCCGTTAGCCTAGTAAATTTTCTCATGGATGATTGAGGTTCAAACCGCAGGCTCGGGGGCGGGGCGGGTGAATTCGGGGCAGGCAGCGTCTCGGCGCTGCCTGGGAGGGCAGGTGAACTCGGGGCAGGCAGCGTCTCGGCGCTGCCTGGGAGGGCGGGTGAACATTGATACGCGTCGCTTCGCAGACACTGAACTCACAAGATACGGCACGGTTTAAGAGACACTGCCGGCTCTAGCGCACCCTGAGGGCTGACATGACACCGATGCTTTACGGGACAAGGCCCGCTCAGGAAGACACTGCCGGCTCACGAACAAACTGGGCGCTCACAAGACACCGCCGCTTCACCGTCTCAGCGGCGTCCACAAGCGTGGCGCTCATTATTCTTCGCGCCGTGGACCTCGCGCACCTCGCCGCCTCGCAACCACGCATCGCATCCCCGATCAGTCGATCAGGATGCGTCGCCCGGCCTCGTTCCCTGCCGTTGGATCTGAAGGTTATTCTGGACCTTCGTCACTCCTTTAACTTGACGCGCGAGTGCCTCCGCATGTGTTTTCTGTTCGGCCGACTGCACGACACCGCTCAGGCTGACGACGCCCCCCTCCGTGTCGACGTCAACGCGCGAGAAATTGGAGACGCGGTCGGCCGTTAACTTGCTTTGTACCGTAGCCGTTATCGTACTGTCGGCCATGGTTTGCCCGGCCGTTTTTCCACTCGTGGACTGACATGCGGCCAGACTGAGCATGACAACCAGGCCGACCACTCCGACGGACATTTTCAACGTCGTATTCCCCCGATGGCACAGCGGAAACGCATTCCGCGTGCCCGTAGTCGGCGTCGACCGCTTAACCCCGGTTACTCGCACCTTCACGAGCTTCACGGCTGGCTTCTTTGAACTTACCCACCGCTTCCTTGCCCGCCTCTTTCAGCCTTTCCTGGCCGCTCTGGACATACTCACGCGCGGTTCGACCTGCCTCCTGCAAGCTTTCCTGCCCCCGCTCGACATATTCCCGGCCACGATCGACCGCTGTATCCCAGGCCTCACGCCCTCGGTCCATCACATCGTCCTTGGCCCGGGATGCATAGTTACGCAGGACGCCGCGCAACTCGGTTCCGGTTTGCGGAGCGAACAATAGTGCCAATCCTGCTCCGATGAAGGCCCCGGCCAAGAATGCAGACCATCCCGCTGCGTCGCTCCGGCCATAGTCATCACTATAGTAATCTCCATTATGCATGCCTCATCCTCCTTGGTTGGTTATAGAATTCAACACTGTCCATCAATTCTCGTGCGTACTGTCATCCTCGTGATCGCACAGTTCGCGTTCGGCCTCCAGCCAGTGCTGAAGCGCATCGTCGCCTCTGTAGCCGCTGGCTTCGTACAAGGCATAGGCCCGCCGGGCAATGCGTTCATGATTCTGACTTGCCGGCGTGGAAACCTCCTGCTTTGCAGCGTCAGTCCTTTCTCCTGTACGGAGTTGAGGACGCCCCGCCTTCCCCGGCGATCGCTTTGCCTCTTTCGGTGGAGACGTCTGGATCGTAGACCGACCGGTCGTGGTCGAGGCCGGAGCGGACTCTTTTCCGCTCGTCTGGTCTGCCTGCCCCGTCTCTGAAGCCCCGATGTCCGTAGTGCCGTTTTGGTCTTTCGTCGATCGCGTGCGCTTCGTGACATCTCTTCGCGGCCCTTTCACTCCCTTCCTCTTCGCCCCTCGATCATCCGGATCTTTCCCAAGATCAGTCATGCTTCCCTTCCTGTATCTCCGCGTCGAACACTGACTACGTTACTCCCCAAGCTCTCACAGCGTCGCGAATCGACACCCGTCCCCTTCCTTTCGAATTTACCGATCCGTCCTGTCATGGTGACTGGTTGGTCCACACCGGTCGGCTGGCTTCCTATCTTGCACGCGACACCCTCGAGACCGTTTGATTCTGAGGCAAACCCTTGCCCCGAGGCGGCGGCGACCATGCCCATCATAGGACTGTTCAAACTGATCGCGCCGGCGATTGCGACGACGGTTCTGACGATCCCTTTGATGCGTCTCATGATCTACCTCTATAATAAATATTCCGGGCTCGGCAAAAAAATGAATCTCATACGGTTACGAATCGCTCTTGGATTCGATCGAAACAATAGTCGGTTTGTTTCCTGAGGAACGATACCCTCTCAGCACCATTCTTGCTTCTGGGGATACCCCTAGTTTTGCCGCAGACCTGAATTTATGCATACTAGGGGGTGGTTATTAACCTTCCATTCAGGGTTGAACTATTCGATCGTATCTTCGAAGTCCACATCACATGTAAGGAGCGACGGGAAATGAATACTTGGCACCACCGCATTCACCGATTTGCATTTGCTTCCATTTCTTTTCTTTTTCTCTCGGGGTTGACCCTTGGCGCCGACGGAGACTTCACTGCGCAAGCGGCTGAGACCGCCCTGCCAAGCTCCTATTCATTGCCGCAGGTACTCGACCTGGCGATGTCGCGGAACCCGGCCGTGGCCAGCGCCCAAGGGACGGTGGATCAAAGCTTTGGTCAACGCGTGACAGCCGGCGCCTACCCCAACCCTACTGTGACGGGCTATGGAGGCCACGGTATGTTGAAGGATTCACCCGCATTCACGGCGAATGACTTGGCGAGGGGAGGACGTGAAACCTTGACGGAATATAACGCACTCGTCGGACAGCCGCTGGAATGGCCCGCCATGCGGGCGGCGCGTCAACGCGCCGCGGAAGCAGGAGTCGCAGGGGCCACAGTCGGAGTGGTCGAGACCAGGTTGAATCTCACGGCGGACGTCAAGGTCGCCTTCTTCAACCTCTTGCTCGCGCAACGCGAACAGGAGCTGGCCAAACAGAATCTTGTGATCGTGGAGGATGTGCGCCGTATCGTTCAAACCCGCGTGCAATTGGGTGAGGCGCCTCAATTTGAAGCGATTAAGGCCGAGGTCGAAGTGCTCAAAGCCAATCAGGTCGTGAAACGGACTGAAAATGCCGTCCGCGTCAATCGAGTGGTCCTGGATACGCTGACAGCCGGTTCGTTAGGTCCGGCCTACGCCATTCAAGGAGACTTCGACCCCTACCCCAGAGGACTCAAGGTTGAACCACTCTTGACCCGAGCGTTGGACGATCATCCCACCGTTCAACGATTGACCCGATTTGTGCAGCGTGCAGAGCATGGTATCGAGTTCCAGCGCCAGGCGCGCGTACCGAACGTGACGGTCAACGGGGGCTATTACCGGGAGATCGGTCGTGAAGCTTATGTAGCGGGCGTCAGCGTTCCCACGCCGATCTGGTATCAGCGGCAGGGTGAAATTGCCGAAGCGCTTGGCGTCAAGCGGCGGGATGAGGCAGAACTCTTGCGGGCGAAGAATATTCTGGTCAAGGAAGTCAATCAACATTGGCAGGATGCAAGGACCACCTCCGAACTCCTCGCCGTGTTTGAGAAGGGATTGCTCGGCCAGGCGCAGGAAGCGCTGCGCATTGCGCAGTTCAGTTTCTTACAGGGTGCGGCCAGTTTGTTGGAAGTCCTGGATGCCCAGCGTGTCCAGCGTCAGATTCTGCTCGATTACAACCTGGCCCGCTACGATCTCTCAGTATCTCTCGCCAGGCTGGAACGCGCATCGGGAGGAGTGCTGTACTAGCATCCGAGTGCAAATTCGACATTGAGTCGTGCTGGCATGGTAGTGAATGACGGTTTGATCCACGCACGACACTCGGGAGGTGAATAGACTCCGATCCTCGGGTAACGGTCGAATTTTCCGCTCAGAAATGGCGCGTTAAAGATTTTTTCTGCGGCAGTCCAGGCATAGCAAGGTGTGCCTGACCCCTGACCTGGTAGACTGATCGACGCTGCCCTGTAATCCTACGGGACCTGACATTATCTCGGTTCTTGTTGGGTGTGTTCTTGTCCTTTCCTCTTGTCCAAGGCACATTTTTATCCGATGCTCGTATAGATGTCCGGCAACCCGTACGTTTATTACGTTTATTAGGAACAGTAAGCACCGATCTCAAAACTAGGAAAGTTCCTAGCTACACACGCCATGATTCAACGCTATCCTCCCAGACGTATTTCTGGACGTGTAAAGGGAGACGACTCCACACGGTCCACCTCCTCTCTAGTGAAACCTTTTCAGTGAAACCTTTTCAAAGGAACATGTATGAAAATCGCACAGGTTGCGCCGCTCTACGAAAGCGTTCCTCCACAGGGGTATGGAGGAACGGAACGAATCGTCTCGTACCTCACCGAAGAACTCGTCCGTCTCGGTCATGATGTGACACTGTTCGCCAGCGGCGACTCCGTCACCGCCGCGAAACTCGACGCGATTTATCCGCAAGCGCTTCGTCTCGCAACCGGTCTCTGCTGTCGCGAAGCGCCGTTGACTCTCCAACTCGAACGGGCATTCGGAGCCAAGTCGGATCAATTCGACATCATCCATTCTCACCTCGATGTCACGGGCTTTCCATTGGTGCGCCGATGCCGGACTCCGGTCTTGACCACGTTACACGGACGTCTGGATCTTCCTGAACTGCTGCCGGTGGTCCAGGAGTTTCCGGAAATGCCGGTCATTTCTATTTCCAATGCGCAACGGCGGCCATTAACCTGGCTCAACTGGCAGGAGACGGTGTATCACGGTCTCCCGGCAAACCTGTATTCATTTCATCCCGAGCAGGGCAAGTACCTCGCGTTCCTCGGCCGCATCTCTCCGGAGAAGCGCCCGGACCATGCCATCGCCCTGGCCAAACAGACGGGCATGCCGTTGCGTATTGCCGCCAAAGTGGATCCCGTCGACCGGGAATATTTTGCGACGCAGATCGAACCGCTTCTCGATCATCCGCTCGTGGAATATGTCGGCGAGATCACCGATGAAGAAAAGAACGACTTCCTCGGCGATGCCTATGCGCTGATCTGTCCGTATGACTGGCCGGAACCATTCGGCATCGTGTTGATCGAGGCGCTTGCATGCGGCACGCCGGTGCTCGCGTATCGACGCGGGTCTATTCCGGAAGTCATCGAAGACGGCATCACAGGAATTATTTGCGAGGATCTGAACCAGATGATGTCGTCGTTCGATATGGTCCCCAAGCTCGAGCGCCGGCGATGCCGCGACAGCTTTGAACAACGGTTTACAGTGGAACGCATGGTGCGGGATTACGTGAAGGTCTACGAACGGTTTATCGAAGGCAAGAATCTGTTACCCAGTTCTCCGGCCGTGACCACTCTGGATCAGACACTGATGGAAGAGGGGGCAGCCTAGGCCGGACGTCAACCGTCAACCGCCAAGCGTCATTCGTCAACCGGGGGTTGTGGACGGCAAGACGTCAATCGTCACTCGTCAACCGAGAACGACACTCACTTCTTGGCGTTATGACGGTTGACGACTGACCTTTGACGGAGTATACGTTCACGCCTCAAGCGCCATCTTCATGCGGCGGGTGAGCTTCTGCTTGACCATAAAATAATCCTGCCATGGATCCCGCTTCAGTCGGTTCAGCCGTTCCACTACATTGGCCACGGTAAAATGATCCGAACGCAAGTCGGGCGACAATTCTTCCCATGCGAGAGGAACCGAAACCGGCGCCCCTGCCCTTGCCCTCGTCGAATAAGCGGCGATCGCCGTCGCTCCCTTGCCGTTGCGCAGATAGTCGACGTAGATCTTGCCCTTTCGTTTTTGCTTGGACATGTTGGCGATGAAACGATCCGGAATCAAGCGCACGAGATGGTCCGCCATCGCCTTGGAAAACGTCTTCACCTCGTCCCAGGTATGAACCCGTTGGAGGGGCAGGACGACGTGGAGACCTTTGCCTCCGGTCGTCTTGATGAAACTGGCGAGTTGCAGTTCCTCGAGTAATGTCCGGACGAGTTGCGCCGCCTCGACGACGGATTTCCATGCGACCGACGGGTCCGGGTCGAGGTCGAAGATGATCCGATCCGGATTTTCGAGCCGATCACGCTTCGCTCCCCATGTATGCAATTCCAACACGCCCATTTGAACCAACCCGATAATCGCCGGCAAAGAATCGGCGACCATGTAGCAGGCGATTTCCTTCCCTTCCGGAATCTCGACCCTCCCCACTACCTTGGGGACTGTGTCGGTAGCATGTTTCTGGTAGAAACATTCCTTGTCATATCCTTCCGGACAACGCACCAGGGTCAATGGCCGATCTTTCAGATGCGGAAGAATCCATGTGCCGACCTGTTCGTAGTAACGAGCTAATGCGACTTTGGTCAGTGACTGGTCGGGGAATAACACGCGATCGGGATGGGTCAATGTGACTCCGGATATAATCGATGGACCATTTTGGACGGGTTCCTCGCTGTTGGAGGCTCGTCTTTTTCCACCCGCCCGTCGCCAACGCCGCCGATGCGACGCAGACTTCGGCGCGTCCTCACCGGCTGATTGCTTCTGAGGCCGTTCGTGAATGATGGATCGGGCGGGCTTATCTTCGCGCAAGCCCTGAAAGGCCGCCTGCCTCAAGAGGCCTTCGTCCGTCCATTGGGCGAACGCTACTTCTGCGACGAGCTTGGGCTTGACCCAGTGCACGCCTCGCGCGTCGGCGCCGGTCGGCGGATTCACGAACGGAGGCCGAGACTGCGCAAGCGCGGTTAGACGCTTGTGCAACTCCTTCAACGAGCGCTGGGAGAATCCTGTCCCCGTTCTTCCCGCATACCTAAGCTGCCCCTGCCGGTCAT
>DAISKX010000059.1:0-10996 GCA_036820725.1 Nitrospiraceae bacterium | reverse complement strand
AGGTGGGCAGCGAGGCGGATATCAGCAGAAGGCCGCACACGAAGCCGACTAGGCTCGAAATTCCGGTGGTCATGGAAAGAGAATAGCGCCTCGCCTCGAATCGGGTCAAACGGCCCGGTGCGTCTTCGGGATGGACAAGGGGACCTCGACTCTGGTAATCGTCATCTGCTGGATCTCCCCGACTATGACCAATAACCCCCGCGGCCTCTTTCCCCTGCTCCTTGGCATCGCTCTCGTATCGTCGTTCATAGGCTGTAAACCGGATGAATCCCCTTTCAAATCGGAGAACGAGACCTTGCGCAGGCAACTCGTTAAACAGGAATCAGTCGTGACGTCGCTTCAAGAGGGCAACAAGGTCATGCAGCAGCAGATTGATCTGTTGAACCAAGAACTTCGTGATGCGAAACGCGAGACCGAAAAAGGGATTGCCGAAGCCAAGGCCTTTCAGGCGGAAAGCAAAACTCTGAATGGACGGCTTGAATCTCAACTGGTCGAAACGAAAAAACTCACGTCGGAAATCCAACGAACGGCCGCGCGCGCCGCACAGATCGCGGACAATATTCGGGTCGAGGAAAAGGGCGCGCAGGTGGAAGACTTGCCCAGACCCATCGCGGCAGTCGGAAAGGCTGCGGAAGAGGCTCTTGCGCGGAACGGATATCACGTGCGGGTCACCGTCAAGACCGATTCAAAAGCCATTTTCGTCACTGAACGAAAGGTCTCCACACCGGCCTCATTGGAAGTATCGGGGTTTCGCAATCAGTACGTGGTGTTTTTGCAAGCCCTCCCGTCCAACGTCACCCGCCTCGCGGTCAAAGCCGATTTCGAAAAACTCGTGCAGGGTGGACGGGTATTGGGCGTCAATGCAGAAGAAACTGCCGACATCGAACGCCGCCTCATCGCCGAGATCAACAAAGCCGTTTCCGCATCGAGCAAACTGTGAACGGTTTTCCAACGGAGGGAAACGGACCGACGGTC
The DNA here is from genome assembly GCA_036820725.1 of Nitrospiraceae bacterium. Taxonomy (GTDB): domain Bacteria; phylum Nitrospirota; class Nitrospiria; order Nitrospirales; family Nitrospiraceae; genus DASSBQ01. The sequence goes on along the minus strand of DAISKX010000059.1, from coordinate 10,021 downwards.
CGGTTCCTCCTCGCCTCGATGCTCACAGTCTTTTTCTGTGCCACTTTTTTGACTGCGATACCGAGCTCCTTCTCTCTTGAAGCATCCATCCCATCGCCATCGCCTGAGTTGTCCCGACATCTCAATGCCATTGCAAAACGGTCGTCTCCTTCACCTGCGATCATGATTCCGGAAGGCCATTTCCTAATGGGCACGGTCCGCATTGATGACGACCCCTACGGCCTCGACACACAGTTCGACGATACGGAATTGCCGCAGCAGCGCATTTGGCTCGACAGCTACCGCATCGACCGGGACGAGGTGAGCCTCGGTGAATATCTCTCTTTTCTGCACGACCACCGGCTGCACCCTTCCGAAGGTCTGCAGAAGCTCATCTGGCATGTCATCACCATCCATTCCGTATCGGATGAGACCCTTGCGAGATGGCCCGCTCTATACGTCATGTGGAAAGAAGCCGACGAGTTCTGCCGGTCACGTGGCAAACATCTACCGACGGAGGCTCAATGGGAAAAAGCCGCACGCGGTCCCGACGGTCTGACATTTCCATGGGGCAGAACTCCTCCGGATAACAAGGTGGCGATGTTCGGCCTGCACCACGTGCATGAAATTCCGATTCTGGCAGCCGTGGATTCCGGCGACGAGGGCAAGAGTCCCTATGGATTACACCACATGGCGGGGAACATCGGGGAATGGGTGCAAGATTGGTTCGGTTTTGACTATTACGCCTACATACCGGAACGGAACCCCCCCGGCCCGACCAGCGGGCGGTACAAAGTGGTCCGCGGCGGCTCATGGAAGAGTAAGCCGAATATGTTGCGTTCCGCTACACGGGGGGGTGCAGCGCCGGATCAACGATCCCCCACCATCGGATTCCGCTGTGCGAGATCTGTCTAGCCGATGGTTAAAGGAGGTCCAAAACGAAATAATGTGAGGGGTTCTAGCGCCGCAGTTGATCGGGATCACCCGGTCGTCTGAAACTCCACTTTGCGGGCTTCGGTGACACGCTTCGAGGCATCGAGGATTTCTAGATCCCTCTTCCCTCCAAGACCTGGCGATCCGACTCGTTCGATACGCGGTGACGACTCCGCAGTAGATTGTCCTCGTATGCGAGACCTCATTCGCACGCTCAGCCCTCGCCTGAAGGCCGGTTCGTTTTCGTCGCGTAGTATGCGACGCCGCCGGAAAACTTCCGGTTCAAGAACAAGTCTGCGACGGCCAGACACTCCAAACCGAACGGTAAATACCCGGCGTAGCCGAGAAGCGGCATTTCAAAGATCTGAAACCGGTGCACGAAGGGCACTGCATATTGCCAATGAGCCAGGCTCTGTGAATTCCACATTTCCCAAAACAATCCGCAGATCAGCGCCGACAACGCGGCAATCCCCAGCACATGCCAGTCACCCTGTGTCACATTCGTGAAAATCGTCGGGTGACCCCACACCCACTCCAATCCCGTAATGAGGAGGAGCGGGGCCACCCATATCAACGGATAGAGATAGGTCGGCCACAGACCGATCCCCAGCAAACCCGCGGTTGCAGCGAAGACCACCAACCACCCGACCGGTTTGGTCCAGTCCGAACGGATGATCCAGGCATGTTTCAATCCTGCACCGATTCGTGGATAGGACGTCAGCCATTCCGCCGTGCCCAGGACCGCGGGTAGCACGGTTGAAAAGGGCAACGTGGCCAGCAGAACGTACTCCGCTGCCGTAAAGGTTCCGGCGCCGACGTAATACCAATTGTGGACGAATCGATTGAGGTACTCGAACGACCACCAAAACCCTGCACTGAGGGAGAAGAGTGACAGGAAATAGCGTGGGCGGTGTACCAGCATACAGTGGCCGGTCCTGGCATAGGTGACCGCATTGATGATCACAATGTAGCCGAGCCACAACGCCGTGAACGTATGGAGTTGCAGAGCGCCGAGCCACTCGAACCGGTTCCACGCGAGGATCCACGCAACGGTCGTCCAGACGACTCCAAGCCAACCCCACCAGGGAAAAGGACGCAACAAGATATGTTTCACGAGGTTCACGACGCGCCGAATAAGGCGCGTCACGCTTGTGAGCCGGCAGTGTCTTGGGGTTCGGAGTTGAGTTCCGCTTTGTGACGACGAACGACGCGTCACGAATGACGAGCGACGAGTTGCAAAAGACCAGATATGATCGGCAACAACAGCCAAGGCTCCGACAATACATGACGCGAGACCCAAAAAAATCGGCCATGAAAACGGCTCCTGCTTGATCAGCCTTGGACGCGGTGGCATTTCAAGATAGGGTTCGACTGACTCTCCTGCGAGCCACACACCGAACAAAGGCAGGGCAACGATAGCAATCAGAACCAGCATGATGATGCTCCAACGGCTTGGTGACAATTCTATGCTGTGATGGCTTTTCACATGCGCCCCGCTGTTGAGGCCAACATCATCCGCAGATCCGAAGTCAGGTGATCCACAAAGCGACACTTTTTAGTGGAGCGATCGTTGAATCAATCAGACAATTTGTCATGCACGGACAATTTGCGCAGCTCCTAACTTGTCAAAAACTAAGAGTCAGTGCAAGACGACCGGAGCAAGATGTCCACGTCAACATAGCTCTCGCATTGTCCCTCAGTTGCAGTCATGGTGTAAGCAGCCAATAATTCAAAGCAATGTAAATTATTCGCGTTCAAACAGGAGTTAGGCCCATACCTTGAACCACTGTAGTGTTCAGGGAGGTGTGTGTCACCTTGATCCAGACACCGTGATTTTAAGAAGGAGGGTTCCTATGTTCAAACCCCTATTACTGTTGGCGGTCTGCATGCTATTTATCTTCGGGGTAGTCGCGCCGCTGGTTTCACCGGACACTGTGTCCGCCTCGACGACATTCACGCGAGTCACCGTCCAAGCCATCGACACAGCTGTCCCCAGTCTCACGTTTAGGACGACCGACGGACAAGAATGGACATTGCCCGCCACTTCGGCTGAACTCCTCAACGGGTTGCATAAGGGAGACACGTGCAGTCTGGAGATTGATTTGCAGGATCGTGTCGTGAAGATTGTGAAAGCCGGTTCTGAGTTGCCCTGAGAGACCTTTCTTGTCAACCTTTCGACTCGTTCCAGGCTCATGCCTGAACGTTACAGACGTGAGGTCTATATGAAATGCCGCTATGTTATGAGCTGTGTTTTTGCCGCCGCAACGTGCGTGGCCATGACCGTCCCGTTAAGAGCCGAGACCTCGACGGCGCCTATCACAGACGGATCCAAGGTCACGATCGAGATGACAATCAGTGTTCCGGAAGAGCATGTCATGATTCCCAATCATAAGAGCGAATACATCCATGGCTCGCGACAGCTGATTCCGGGATTGGAGAATGCACTGACCGGGATGCACGCCGGCGAAAAGAAACGAGTTGAGCTCGACGCAGATCATGCCTTCGGCCCGTATGTCGCAGACAAGAAGACGTCGGTGCCTCGCAATCAACTCCCCGACAAAGTCCGGGTCGGAGACATTACGATGACAACCGATGGAAAACCGTTCACCGTCGTCGCGCTGTCAGAGGGGACAGCAGTCATTGATTTCAATCACCCCCTTGCGGGAAAACAAATCGTGCTCGATGTCCGGGTACTCGATGTGAAGCCGAAGGCGTAACACAGACAAGACCAACGCTGGAGAAAGGGCGGGGTTGTGGCGATACACCCCGCCTTTTATTTGCCTGCTCTCCACGTGGATGGCGCACGCGCTTCCACCATCTTCCGCAAGGCCCTCGCATTTTCAATAGCATGCCCCAGGGCGTCATTATTGAAAAACACATAGACGTCCAGGCCCGATCGCATATACGTTCGGATCGTCCTCGCTTCCTTTGCGAGCTGCTCATCGGGGTATTTCGACGAAAACAGCTGCTGCGGGCCATGATACCTTAGGTAAGCAAAATCGGAGGTGATGACATCCCGTCGGGCATACCGTGCCGAATCCGCGATACAGAGCGCGGCCTGATACTGATTCAGGAGCCGATAGACTCTATCCGTAAACCAGGAATCATGACGAAACTCGAACACGAGACGAAGGGGAATGGCGGTCTTCTCTGCTGGTTGAGATGCAGCCAGGAACCGTTTCAACCTCGTCCAATCACAGCAGGCTGATGGAGGGAACTGCAGGAGAATGGGGCCCAAGTGGTGCTCAAGATATCGCGCATTCTGGAGGAAGATGTGCCAAGCTTCATCGACATCCTGAAGCCGCTTGATATGGGTGATGAACCGGCTTGCCTTGACGGCGAACACGAAGTTCTCGGGCACCTGCCTGCTCCAGTTCTCATACGTCGACGGCTTCGGCAGGTGATAGAAAGAGTAATTGACTTCTGTGGTGGGAAATTCGCGGGCGTAAAACTCAAGATACCGACGGCTCGGCAGGTTTGGCGGATAAAAGGTCCGTTTCCAGCTGGCATAGGTCCAGCCTGAGGTCCCGATAAGCAGCTTGGCCATCACGCAGGTTCTCTGGGAAAGTTCCAAGGAGCACAGAGGCGCTCACAGTGAGAAGGCTTCTGTGCAACATTGGATCCTGGCCGCCAGGCTTGGCCGCCGTGTAAGAAAACGTCATTCGTCAAGCGTCAAACGGAAGAATCGCTGTAAGAGTCGGTTCACGATTGACGTATGACGGTTGACAATTGACGAGGAGTCACACATCTGACAGGCAAAACTCACGCGAAGAGTCACCATCGACGAGCGGCCGCCAGCAGATTGCCAGCCTCCTCCTGCGGCAACGGTTTGGCGAATAAATATCCTTGCGCGTATTCGCACCCGAGCGATCGGAGAATACTGAGCTGTTCTTTGGTCTCGACTCCCTCCGCAATCACTTTGCGGTTCAGTTCATGCGCAAGCGCGATGATCGTTTTCACGATCGCCAAGGCGTCGTCTTCTCCATCCAAACGCCGCACGAACGACTGATCGATTTTGAGGAATGTAATCGGAAGTCGCTGAAGATAACTCAGGGAAGAGTATCCCGTCCCGAAATCATCCAGACAGGCCTCGATATGATACAGATTGAGCTGGTGCAGGACATCACTCACGGCTTTCGGATTATCCATCATTTCCGATTCCGTGATCTCAATCTTGACGCTTCCCTCCTCGACCCCGGTGGAATCGAGAATTTCCTTCAGTTTGGAGACGAGATCAGGATGGGCGAACTGTTGGATGGAAAGATTGACGCTCACCGACAGGGGGCGTACCTTCGGAAATGCATCCTGCCAGACGCGAAGTTGACGACAAGCCTCGTGACAGCTCCATTCTCCAAGCGTGGCCAGCATCCCCAGTTCAGCAGCAATTGTCAAAAATGCGTGCGGCATGATGAGTCCCTGCTCAGGACGCTGCCAGCGGATGAGTGCTTCAAAACCTGCCACGTGGCCGGTATTCAACGCGACGATGGGCTGGTAATGCAGCAGGAATTCTTCTCGCTCCAGTCCTTGGCGAAGATCCGTTTCCATTTTGAGACGGCTCATCGCTTGCTCGTGCATGACTTTATCGAAAATGGCAAAGTTGGATCGTCCGAGCCCCTTGACGCGATGCATCGCAGTGGTCGCATCTCTTAACACATGCTCGGCGTCCTCGTACTCTGTGGTGCTGGAGGTGACTCCGATACTGGCCGTGAGAAAAATGTCCTGCCCGTCCAGCGCGAACGGCGTGGTGAACTCCTGCCGGATCCGTTCCGCCACCCTGGTGGCATTGTCGGTCGATTTGAGATTATCCAGGAGAAAGACAAATTCTTCGCTACCCAGGCGGGCAAAGGTATCCGCCGATCGCACCTTCCGCAACATCCGTTGGCTGACATCGATGACCAGACGGTCCGCAGCAGAGTGACCCAGGCTGTCATGCACGATGCGAAATCCGTCCAGACTGAGATGGAGGACCGCGAACAGATGCGCCCTGTCGCGCTGGTTTCGGAGCACGACTCTGCCGAGGCGATCGAGAAATAAGGCGCGATTCGGCAGACCGGTGAGCGGATCGTGGAAGGTTTCGAGAAACAACCGTTGCTCCGCCTGGCGCTTCTCTTCAATGAGCCTCTTGTGCTCCAGGACCTGCGAGACCGAGTGGGCCAGGCGGCCCAGCCGGTCTTTCAAAAGGTAATCCGCCGCCCCGGCCTTCATACATTCGACGGCCATTTCTTCACCGATGCAACCTGAGACAATGATAAAGGGGATATCCAGGCCGCGTTCTTTCATCAATTGTAATGCTGTTTTGCCGTCGAATTGGGGGAGCGCAAAATCCGACAGAATCAAATCCGGAGGGGTATTCAGTTCCCTGAGATAGTCGGGTTTGGAATCGACTCGACGGCAGACCGGATCGAACCCCGCTTCTCGTAGCGTCTCGAGCAGGAGGTCGGCGTCTGTCGGGCTGTCTTCAACTAGCAGGAGGTTGAAGCTGGTCGGCATAGCGTGCGTGGTTCAAAGACCATCGTGAAGCAATACCCGCTCATGGATGAATGTGGAGAGCGCTGAAAATGAGAGACTTCGTTCGCTCTTTACTATAATTGCGAAATGGTGATTCACCAAGAAAGAACAAGATCATTCCATCCAGAGCCGTTCGTCCTCAGTAGAAATGACAAGCTCACATGCGAGATGCACCTGTGCCAGGGGCGCAGCCTTAACTCTCAGCGGTTCGGCAGCCTTGCAAGAACTGCTTTAGCGGCGTTGCGCACACTCACATCGGTATCGCTCTGAGACACGCGCGTCATGGTCGAGACGACCGATGGCGATGTAAAGCCTTCCAATGCCAGCACCGCATGTAGCCGCACACGATGGTCCGGATGTGATGCGCTCTTGAGGAGCAACTCGACGGCGCGGGGGTCCTTTACCCGGCCCAATTCATCAATGGCACGCTCCCACGCGATGGAGGAAAAGTGATCGTCGAGATTGGGGAAGGTTTCCGCCGGTGAGACGAGCGTATCCAAGGGAGTGACCGCGACTGGAATCGCGGGATACATCTCCGTGTTCAACGCGGTGATGAGCGACTCGATAGAATCCTGTGACAGGTTCACCCGATCACGGATGAGTTCGCCCAAAAAATGGAAGTAGGGGTTCGCCTGAAACTTGTCCACCACCTCGATATACGGCGCCGTGATCAACTCGGCGTAGTCCGGAGCTTCATCAATCGTGAGATCGAGCATCCGGCCCTTCCGTGAATGCTCCAATGTCATGGTGCAGTGAATGTCGGTGCCGTAGAGATTGAGAGAAATCTGGCGCCCCCGCTTTTCGTGGTACCGCACGACCAGGGTCATGTCATGCGGGCGTTCAGGATCCTGGCTCACGGCAAAACCGGCCGCCGTCAGTTTCGTCTTGAGCGACGGTATGATGCCGAAAGAGACACGGCCGCGCGATCGCCAGGTCGTCGCCTCCGCATCGAGGTACACGACCTGCGTCTCGATACGAGAGTCCTCCTCAATAGGAGCAGCACTTTCACTCGACGATTGCGCGGACACTGAACCAGACGTGATGAGCGAGTAGGCAAGAAGCAGCAAAAAGGCGGTAGACCTGATCATTGGGCATTCTCCCCGCCTCAACGAACGACTCTGAGGCCAACTGATCGGTTACTTTCCCCAGGACATGCGAACGACAAGGATGCCCGCTACATCCGCTCCTCGTCGAGTTCGATGATATCCACCCAGGTCGCGACGCGAGGCAGACTCTCGACCGGCACTCCGCGCTTCCTCGCCAGATCGGCGAGACGTCCCTGGAAGCGCTGCCGGGCGGCTTCGTCCTTGGGACCCGAAATCAGAAGTCCGGCAGACCATTGCCTGATCTCATCGTCTGTCACCTGCCGACCATGATGCTTCACCCACTCCAACAATTCCTCGTCCGTCTTGCCCGTCAACACCCGTTCCGCAAACGTGTCCGGGTCGATCTCCAGAAAATCGATCAAATGTTTATCGAATCCGGTCGTGAGGTAGTTGTAGTCCTGGATTTGGCCCTCATGGCGCAAGCGGACCTTGTCGATGAACCGCGCCAGGTGCGCGATGCCGCCGAGGAGGACTTTAGGACTGCGGGGGTATTGCTGATTCGTCATGAATCTTCGTTAATGCGGTTTCCGCGCATTTTATCAAGATCACCCTGCCAATCAATTTTGCCTCTAAGGCGGCGGATGCCCGTCGGCCCCTTTACCTTAATTAGAAGACGAAGCCCTTCTTCCACCGCGCGCTCGATGGAAAGACCCGTGGTGCTCATGACTTCCCTCACAAGACCATCATTAATGACCATACTGATCCACTTAGATGCTCCTGGACCGCCATGGTTAGTGAGAATCTTATGCTCAGGCTGGTCGCGAATCAAGAAGCAAGGGACCGCAGTTCAGCTGACGAACAGCAGAAACAATTTGCCATGGAGGCGGGTGACGAACGGTGTGCAGGTTCGGCCACGCCATGATGCGTTGAGTCGGGACTGCACTATGAACTTTTATGGTTTCGCTCAGCGTGCCTACTGCGGCGATGAAGCATCGGAATACCGGCCCGCTTGGCACCGCCCAAACCGACTCTACGGCCATACCGCCATGGCGTTGACCTCACCGCGCATCCGTTCCACCCGCCCTAGGTGATTCAGGAGGAAAAAAACTCCGGCTGACGAACGTTTCTTCGTTGGAAGCAGGATAAGATTACGGGAACTGGATTCCCGCCTGCACGGGAATGACGGGTAGCTACGGTCGAGCCGCAGCGCTGAGCAGACAGGATTCACTATCCTATACAGAACCAAACAGCTCTACTGACTTTATTCTTCAATCGGCTTCTCGGTGCACCTGACGCAAGACTCACCATTGGTATGCGGGCTCGCCACAATGGCGAAACCGAAGCTCCCACTGTTCGTCAGCCAAACACTTCTTGATTGGAATAACTAGGAAGGTATTAAGAAACCGACTTTTTTGCGGACTCTCCCGCCTGCAGATATTTATCCATCCCTGCCGCCATCTTTCTTCCTTCGGCGATGGCCCAGACGATCAGCGAGGCGCCGCGTTTGGTGTCGCCTCCGGCGAAGACGCCGTCGAGGTTGGTCATGAAGTTGTCGTCCGCGGTCACGGCGCCGCGGGCGTCGTAGTTCACGCCGAGGCTGTCGAGGAGTCCGTTCTTGACCGGGCCGGTGAATCCCATGGCAAGCAGGACGAGATCCGCGTCCATCTCGAAATCCGAATTCGGAATAGGAATGAATTTCCCGCCCTCGAACGACACCCGCTGTCCATGCAACTTGGTGACATGACCATTGTGGCCGGTGAATTTGACGGTCGACATACTCCATTGCCGGTCGCACCCTTCTTCGTGCGCGTGCGACGTGCGGAGTTGCATCGGCCAGAGCGGCCAAGGCGTCGAGGAGGCCCGCGATGGAGGCGGTTCCGGCAGGAGTTCAAACTGATGAACCTCCACGCAGCCCTGGCGATGCGTGGTGCCCAAACAGTCCGATCCTGTATCGCCGCCGCCGATGATCACGACGCGCTTACCTTTGGCAGTAATCGGCTCTTCCGTCTGCGGGATTCCTGCGTTGCGCTTGTTTTGCTGCGTCAGATAGTCCATGGCGAAGTGCACGCCCTTGAGTTCCCGGCCAGGGATCGGCAGATCACGCGCCTGCTCCGCTCCCATGGTCAGGCCAACGGCATCGAACTGGCTGCGTAATTGCTCAGCCGCCATATCTTTGCCTATGTGGACGCCGGTCTTGAACTGCACGCCTTCGGCCTTCAACTGTTCGAGGCGCCGGTCGATCACCCACTTCTCCATTTTGAAATCCGGAATCCCGTACCGCAGCAATCCTCCGATCCGATCCGATTTTTCAAAGACCGTCACCGTATGTCCGGCCCGCGCCAGCTGTTGCGCCGCCGCCAGCCCTGCGGGACCAGACCCGATGATCGCCACCGTCTTGCCGCTCTTCACCACGGGCAGCACCGGGTCGATGAGGCCTTCGTTGAACCCACGGTCGATGATGTTCCACTCGATGACGCGGATCGATACGGGATCGCTGTTGATGCCCAGCACGCAGGCCGACTCGCACGGAGCCGGACAGAGCCGGCCGGTGAACT
>DAISKX010000058.1:0-11199 GCA_036820725.1 Nitrospiraceae bacterium | reverse complement strand
AGGCCTTCTTGGCCCGGGCACGTCACCCACTACCGAGGCAGCCAGGGGCGGGAGGTTTTCCTATATCATACCGTCTTCCAGCGTCACAACCTTGACACGAGAGTCGAATTCTACGATAACCAGCTGCTACCATGTTGTCGCTATCTCTCCCAGAAATCCACGACACATCCCGGCGCTTGATCACGGAGACATGGACGCGGCTCCTGCGAGCCATCTTTCCGGCACAGTGTGCCGCGTGCGAACGCCGGCTCACCGACGACCCGGTTCCATTTTTTTGCCGAACCTGTTGGGGACAGATCCGCCCCTTGAGCGGACCTGCGTGTCCTCGATGTGACCGCCCCTTTCCGTCACCGATCGCATCCACCTTCAGTCCAACCCATCTCTGTGGTGATTGCCGGAAAAGAACGCCGTCCTTTACCAAAGCCTGGTCACTCTATCCGTACGAAACTCCCTTACGCGAGGCCATCGCGCTGCTCAAGTACCGAGGAAAGTATGGAATGGCATCTCCGTTGTGTCGCCTCCTCATGGTTGGGTTGCCGGCCTCATTGGACGTTGATGTGGTCATGCCTGTCCCGCTTCATCCCGCTCGCCTCCGAGGACGGGAATACAACCAATCCTTGTTGCTGGCTCAGGCGGTGAGTCGGCAATTGGCGAAACCGCTTTCGTACTCCAACCTTATTCGTGTCATTGATACTGCAGCTCAAACGACCCTTCCCCGTTCTGCCCGCCTTTCTAATCTACGTCATGCCTTTCGACTTCGCACCCCCCGGACCGTGCAGGGACAGCGCGTGCTGGTCGTCGACGATGTCTTCACGACAGGGACGACGCTCCACGAATGCGCCAAAGCCCTTCGTAAGGCGGGAGCTGGAGATGTGTACGTGTTGACCCTCGCAAGAACCGTTGACCGTGGTCTATTGCCTGATCATCATCTACCGGCTGTTTCAAACAACCATCTTCAATGCGCGGGACTGTAACCCATGCCGATCTATGAATATCGTTGTCAGGATTGCGGCACACGCAGTAGCCACATTGTTTTGAGTATCACGAATCCGCCTGCCATCGCATGCACACATTGTCGGAGTGTGAAACTCGATCGCCTCATGTCTCGATTCTCCGCTCCGAAATCTGAGGAGGCGAGGCTGGAGGCCCTGGCCGATCCAAGCAATTTAGGCGGCGTCGACGAAAATGACCCCCAAAGCATGGCCCGATTCATGAAAAAAATGGGGCAAGAAATGGGGGAAGACATGGGAGATGACATTGATGCGGCCATGGAGGATGCAGGAGGGGACCCGTCCGGCGCTGACGCCACTGACATGGACTGACATGTATTGTCATAAATCTTCCTTGACATCATCCGTCTTCTTTCCTACCATAACGCCGTATACGAGGGATGTGGCCCCTCAGGACATATGGCGGCCGAACCTAAGAACGAGTTATGGACCGTCGCCGAGACGTGCCGATATCTCAAAATCACTCCTCGCACATTGTATCGCTATATTCAGAACCATCGACTGCCCGCATTCAAATTGGGCAAAGAATGGCGCTTCGTGCGATCCGATCTCGAACGATGGATTCGAGAACGTGGTAGTCCCGCAGCGGGCTCCTGAACGGAGGCTGAGATGATGTTTGCCGGCGAATACTTGTGCAAAGTCGATGAAAAAGGCCGCTTCATTGTTCCCTCTCCGATCCGCGAGCGATTGGAGGCGGAAGGCAGCCAGGTCATGTTCCTCAAGGGCGCCGAACAATCTCTTTGGATCTATTCGGTCAAGGAATGGGAGAAGGTCTTAGAGAGAACCAAGACGACTCTCGACGATGACCAAAGCCGTTTGTTTATGCACTTCATCGTCTCGGAAGCCGGAACGTCGGAAATCGACAAGGCGGGACGCATCCTGATTCCAGGACGATTGCGGAAGCTTGTGCCGGTCGATGAAGATCAGGAAGTGATCCTCGTAGGACTCTATCACCGTGTGGAAGTCTGGAACCCGTCGGAGTGGCGGCGCTATGTGGCCAGAACGGAAATGCAGTACGAAGAAAATATGGCCAAGATTCACAACCTCCTTTAGTCACGCAGGCCAGCCGTTGCAGCACTTTTCATCGCGTCGTCGCTCTCACCTCGTCCTTCGAAGCAAGACCTTTCGACCTGATCCCTCACCGAAGCCATCCGCAGATGGGACCGACGTCATCGCATTTGCGCAATGGCGCAAGGTGGCGACGACTGACAACCGAGCCGCATTTCAGAGTCGTGGTCCCCTCCCCCTTTCCGCTTCGGTACGACCGGATGGGCTCTCTCTGACTTTGCCGGTTCCTCCCAGTATCAATCACCAATATGCGACCGTCAACGGACGCCGACTACTCTCAGCGACCGGACGCTTGTACAAATCCCTCGTCAGCGAGCACGTCATGATCGCCCTGTCACAGGCTTCATGCAGGAACACCCTGCTCAGATCATTGCAAAATAGTGAACTGATCCTGTCTATTCGGTTTTTTTTTACTTCTCGGTTACGGCGCGACGTCGATGGGGGTCTCAAAATCGCCCAAGACGCCCTCTGCCAAGGGCTTGGTATCAACGACAATCGAATTATCGAGACTCACTTGTACAAACATGTCGATAAGACCGTTCCTCGCATAGAACTTCGTCTTTCCCTCGCTCTGATCGACTGACACCCGGTTCTTCCGTCACCCCCTCACCTCTCAAGCTTCACCGCCAATATTCCGAAATAGTCAAATGGCAGAAGTCGATTCCGCCCAAAGCGGCCACGCGTCCGACACGGCTATGGCTCATCGACGTATACCCATCTCGGCACTGCGCGTCGGCATGCATGTGGCCAAACTCGACCAGTCCTGGTTTCAATCACCATTTCTCCGCCATTCCTTCCTGATCCGCACACAGGAACAGATCGAGAAGCTCACGCGACATGGGATCAGGGAGGTGGAGATTGATCTGTCGAGAGGACTGGATGCAGTCCTGAATCCGCATGTCACAGGAGCCGTACCAGAGGTAGAGTCGGCCGGCCTTTCGGAATCCCCGGTCGTAGACCCGATTCGATCGCTGGAAGCATTGGCGCAAGATTTGGTGCTCGCCCGGCAAGCACGCCAACGGTTGGAACAATCCGTCCGTTCCACCTTCTCACAGGTCACCGCGACCGGAATGGTTGACCCAGAGGAAGCCCGACGAATTATGCTCGAAATGAGCGTCGTGACCCAGACGCTCGCACGGCCGGCACTCTTTATGGCGTTGAGCCAAGATCGGACGGTCGATCCCCTCTTGAGCCAACATGCATTGGCGACGTGCGGGCTCTCGATGATTCTTGCGCATGCCGCTCACTTCGATCTGCAGAAGTTGCAGGCGCTGGCGGCAGGAGCCCTGCTCCATGATATCGGCCTCCTGCAATTGCCGACACGAATCAGGCGTCGGTGCTTCGAAACATCCGCCCCCCTCTCCCAGCCGGACCAACGACTGTATCAGAGCCACCCGCGACTCGCTGCCATGACACTTCAACGGCAAGGTGGGTTTTCCTCGGCCATCTGCCAATTGGTTGCGGAACACCATGCGCTGTTGGACGATACAGGCTTTCCCAAGGAAGCTCGCGGAAGTTTCACGACCGACATGACCCGAGTGATCATGGTCACCGATCGCTACGACGAACTGTTGACGGGGTTCGGAGGCGCGTCACCCATGACGCCACATCAGGCTCTGCAACGGTTATATGAAGAGGGGCGGGCAGGAAAGTACGAGAGCGTGTATATCTCGCTCTTTGTGCAGGTGCTGGGCATCTATCCCGTCTACAGTTGTGTCGAACTGAACACCAAAGAGCGGGCCATCGTGACCGTCATCAATTCCAAGAAGCTTCATCTACCGATCATTACCGTCACCCATGACCCCGCGGGGACGCCTTACATTGTGCCCCTCGTCATCGATCTGGCCAATCAAGACGAACGCGCACCACACCGGTCGGTGGTGACGGTCGTCGAGACCGCATCCGACGCAACAGTCGCCTCTGTATACCACGCGTCAGTCTGATGCTCAGCGAGAACACCCTCGTCCCCCACGTCCCTAGAGCGAGACGATCGTCAATACAGACTACCGACCGGCGCGCCTCATTCGTACCGTAACGCTTCAATAGGATTAAGCCGGGCCGCTTTATTGGCAGGATACAAACCAAACAACAGACCCACCCCGGCGGAAAAGATAAATGCCGTGAGAATGGAGTCTGCTGAAATGATGGTCGGCCAGCCGGCCACGATGGTCGTCAGCCACGCTCCGATAATGCCAATCCCGATGCCGATCAGTCCACCCGTCACGCTTAACGTGACGGCTTCGATCAAGAACTGCATCAGAATATGGAATCGTTTGGCTCCCACCGCCATCCGAATCCCGATCTCCCGCGTCCGCTCGGTGACGGACACCAACAGAATGTTCATGATTCCGATGCCGCCGACCAGCAAGGAGACCGATGCGATCGCAAACAGCATAATGGTCAGCGTATGACTCGTTCCCTCCTGAATGCTCCCGATGTCGACTTGCGTACGGATCGTAAAATCGTCGTGTTGTTCGGGCTGAAGACGATGGCGGATCCGCAGGACTTCCCGTATCTGATCCACCGCCTCCGACAGATCCTCTGGACGTTCTGTCGACGCGAACAGGGCTCCGACGGCACCGAGAAACTGGCTACCGAAGACCTTGCGCTCAGCCGTGGTGAAAGGAATAAACAGAACATCGTCCTGATCGGACCCCTGCGCCGATTGGCCTTTCGGAGCGAGAACCCCGACAATCCGAAACGGAACGTTCTTGATCCGGATGGTCGCCCCCACCGGTTCCTCACCGGCGTCGAACAAGTTCTCGACGGTGGTCTGGCCGATCAACACGACCCGCGCGGCGCTATCCACATCAACCTGAGTGAACGGTCCGCCGCTGGTATAGGCCCAATCCCTGATCACGAGATACCCCGGTGAAATGCCGTTGACGGGGCCGTTCCAGTTCCGGTTACCGTTGACGATTTGCATCACATCGCGTCTGGCCCACCCGGTTTCCACGAGCAGAGGAATACGCTTCTTGAGTTCAAGTCCGTCGCTCACCGTGAGGGTCACGGCCGTCCCCTGCCCGCCACGAACCCCGCCCACCGTCGTCGCACCCGGAAGAACCACGATCACATTGGTGCCCATGCTGGCCACCTGAGAACGCACCGCGGCACGCGCCCCCTGCCCGATGCTGACGAGGGCGATGACGGCCGCCACTCCGATCACGATACCAAGCATGGTCAGGCCCGCCCGCAAACGATTGCGACTCAATACCCTCAGCGCAGTGAGGACGGTTAAGAGAATAAAGGCAGGCATCGATTCGCTATTGCATGACCGGTACGTGTGAAGTCGTCGCACGATCGAACAGTATCCGACCATCCTGCAGCATGATCTGACGGGATGCATAGGCCGCCACTTCGGAGTCGTGGGTCACTATCATAATGGTCATCCCGCCTCGGTTCAGACGTGCAAGTATGCCCAGAATCTCGCGGCTCGACTCCATATCCAGATTTCCCGTAGGTTCGTCGGCCAACACGATGGCGGGGGAGCCCACCAGCGCCCGGGCAATAGCCACCCGTTGCTGTTGCCCGCCGGATAGCTGCGTCGGATAGTGATGCTCGCGTCCAGCCAGCCCGACGCGCTCGAGAGCCGACCCGGCCTGGACGCGTTGCTCCTGCAGCGACAATCCCCGGTAAAAGAGCGGGAGCTGCGCATTTTCGAGTGCACTGGTGCGGGGAATGAGGTTGAAGCTTTGAAAGACAAATCCGATCCGCCTGTTGCGGATCTCCGCGAGGACGTCAGAGGTAGCACGAGCAACATCCAGACCATCCAACCGATACTGACCCTGGCTCGGCTGGTCAAGACAGCCCAGGATATTCATCAAGGTCGATTTTCCTGAACCGGACGCCCCCATGACGGCCACGAATTCGCCCTGCTCGACCATCAGGTTCATGCCGCGCAATGCCTGCACGGTGACATCACCGACGCGAAACACTTTCCAGAGATCTTCGCAAAGAATCAGGGAACTCATGCGATCCTCATGGAGCGTTGACACCATGACCCGGCAATGGTTCGTAAACTCAGGACTGGTCCTTCACCGCGATGCAAGCCGGGCCGGGATGAGGTTAGATAGCTCGATCGCGTCGAGGCGAACGTTGTTGGCCCGTCCCGAACCCGGGAGGAAGGTCATTGGATCGGCGCTCTCCGCGAACCGATTCGACCCCGACAATGAGTGGATCGCCCGGTTTGAGGTTCGACGATGTGATCTCGGTGCGGACCCCGTCTGAGATTCCCACTTGAACGGTCATGCTTTCAGGATCATCAGTCTCATTCACTGTCCATACTTGCCGCGAAAGGGCATCAAACCGTCTCGCAGTCTTCTCGGTGGATCCTTCGGGCCTTTTCGCAATGCGGCCGACAGGCGACCCACTGTCGCGGCCGGCTCCGGGCGGCGTGAAGCGTAGCGCTGCATTGGGCACCGTCAGCACACCTTCCCGGTGAGCCACGATAATGGACACATTCGCGGTCATGCCCGGTTTGAGACGGAAGTTGGGATTGTCGAATTCTACGACGACATCGTACGTCACGACATTCTGAATATTGATGGGAGCGTTTCTCACCTGCCGCACTTTACCGTGAAAGATTTCCCCGGGGTACGCATCGACCATGAAACTGGCTTCTTTTCCTTCAGTGACCCCACCGATATCAGCTTCGCTGACGTTGGTATCCACTTGCATCTTCATCACGTCTTCCGCGATCAAAAACAGGGTCGGAATCGAGAAGCTTGCAGAGATTCGTTGTCCGACTTCCACGAGCCTCGAAATCACTACCCCGTTCACAGGCGACCGGATGTCGGTATATCTCAGATCCAGTTCTGCCGCTTCAAGTGCCGCGCTGCCCTGTTTGACGGCCGCCTCACTGACCTTGAGTTGCGCCATGGCACCTTCGTACGCCGTCACGGCGATGTCGACTTCGTTTTGTGAAACGAATTGTTGCCCTACGAGGGTCTTGGCACGATCGACTTCTCGTTTGCGCTGGGCGAGGTCAATCCGAGCCTTCATCAAGGCTGCTTTGGCATTGGCGAGATTGGCATCCGCCTGGTCCCTCCTGGCCCGGTACGGAAACGGATCAATCCGTGCCACCACCTCGCCTGTTTTGACCTTCGAGTTGAAATCAGCATGAAGGCTCTCGATCATCCCCGAGACCTGGCTGCCGACCTGAATGGTTGTGATCGGATTGATCGTGCCGGTAGCAGTTACCGCTGAGATGATGGATCCTTGTTCGACTGTCGCCGTGCGATACCGAACGGGCACTTTGCGTTCACCGTTGAAAAAGACGTACCCGGCGATGGCGAGTCCGATGGCTGCTACGCTGATAATAAGGGTCAGGCGACGCATGTAGCGGTGGGTCCTCTCAAGCGCGCGCTCATTCTACCAAGAAGCGCGTAGAGAAACACCTTTCAGCCCGGCGACTGCCTCCATCTGAAAATCCAAAGGCCGTTTACCTGTTTGAGGCAAACGGCCTTTCATGACACATCGCCGACAAATGAGAGATCCGGTTCGTAGGAATGGCTCAGGGACTGACGGTGATCCGGTCCTTGATCATGTCGAAAGTCTCTTTAGGTACAACGTTCTTTGCGACGAGTTCGCCCTTCACACGATAGGGTCGATTGCTGACGACACGATCTGCCATATCCTTGTTCAAACCAAGCACGAGCACCATATCGGTAGCGGACGCTTTGTTCACATTCATCAACGAGGGTGTCCCTGCGGAAGGCGGCGCCACAGCGGACGAATTGGGTTGAACCGCCGAGGGCGCAGGTGTTGACGGACCCGGCGGCACGGACGACGGGGCGAGAGCCCCGGGAAGGGACCGGGAACGTTCTTTCATTTCCTTTTGGTAGCGCGCGACGAGTGACTTCAGCTGCTCGTTGTGCCGTCGAGTTTCATCATATTCCTGCCGAATACTTCGGTTCTGGGCATTCAATTGCTTGATCTTATCCTCCAACTCCTTGGTTCTGACTTCGATCGTATCCCGTTCCTTATCCCGACCGTGCTCGATTCGTTGCAATTCGTCACGCGCGGATTGCGTTTCGACGCCGAACTTGGAATTCAGATCCTTCAACGTTTTGACCTGTTGCTCAAGCGCATTTTTCTGCGCACGGGTCCGTTCGAGTTCGGTCTTGGCGGTCTCGGCCTCGGTCAGCGCCTCCTGGTATTTTTTTTCAGCCACACATCCGGACATCGCTACTGCGCCGATCAACACCAGTCCCGCTATCCACACTTGCCTCATGGGCTCCTCCCCTGTTCGGTCGGACGTGACACTACTCCCGTCTATCTTACTCTCTGTATGCCAACCCCATGCCTTTGTCAATATATTTGCCTCTACACCTCCATTCCACGAATACGGAGAAGTGAGCCACGCTCGCTGCCCCTGCTCCGGAATGACGCTTTCCTTGACTGATGTCGAGGACTCTGGGATTATGCGCGCAGAACAGCAAACACGATCCGCCTGCGGCAACTCCGATCGATACCACCACATATGACCAACTGGGGCCCCGAACTTGCCGTTATCCTCGGCATCATAGAAGGTTTGACCGAATTCTTACCAGTCTCCTCAACCGGTCACTTGATCCTGGTCGGCCATGCTCTCGGATTCACGGGAGACGTTGCCTCTACCGTCGAAATCTCCATCCAACTTGGAGCCATCCTCGCCATCATCGCGTACGAACGTACCAAAATAGCCGCCCTGCTCTCGCAAGGGTTTCACGAACAGACCCAATTGCGGGCGATGCTGCGTGGGCCGTCGTCGTCCAATTGGGGTTCGGCCATCCATATCTCCATGAAATCGCATCCGAACTTATGGTTTCTCATCGGGATAGGTCTGGCGTTTCTCCCTGCCGCATTGGTGGGATTTATCGCCCATACATGGATCAAAGCACACCTGTTTACACCGATGACGGTTGCCGCCTCCCTGATTGTCGGCGGGATCATCATTCTTCTCGTCGAGCGAGCGGGAAATCGACCGCGCACCGAACAGTTACTGGATGTGTCCCCCCGATCCGCGCTGTTGATCGGATTGGCGCAATGCGCCTCACTGATTCCCGGTATGTCCCGCTCAGGTTCCACGATCGTCGGAGGCCTTCTGGCGGGACTTGACCGCCGGGTTGCGACAGAGTACTCATTTTTTCTCGCCCTGCCGACGATGATCGTTGCGACCGTTTACCAGATGATCAAATCCCAGGCATCTCTGACCCAGCAAGATTATGTCGCCCTGGCAGTCGGACTCGCCGTGTCCTTCTTCGTGGCCTGGGCGGTGATTGCGGCCTTTCTCACCTATGTCCAGCGGCACACCTTGCGTGTCTTCGCGTACTATCGGATGGTGCTGGGAGTGCTGGTATTATTGGTCGTCCACTGAGAGAGGACGTATCTCGCCGCTAGCTTCCTGCACCTCGTCAAACGTCATTCGTCAACCGCAAATCGAGAACGGAACTCTCATCTTCATGTCGCTTGACGGTTGACTTGTCTTACATCGCTTCACGCGGGAGCTACGGAGCGCGGTCTTCCTGCAGGACCGGCTTGGGTTCTTTTTGTTTCTCGAACGCAAAGTGTAGAATGAGAAAGAACACCCCGACGGTGATCGCAGAGTCGGCGACGTTGAAGGCCGGCCAGTGATACGGCTCGATGTAGAAATCCAGAAAGTCGATGACTTCTCCATATCGCAGGCGATCCAACAAATTGCCCACCGCGCCTCCGAGAATCGCTACCACGCTGATCTGTCCCATCCAATCGTCCTTCGGCATCCGGGCGAGGATCGTTCCGAGGAGACCCAGCGCGAAAATGGAGGTCAGACCAAAAAAGATGAGGCGAAAGCTGCCGCTACTTGTGGAGAGGATGCCGAAGGCAGCGCCGGGATTTCTGATGTAGGTAATACTGAACAGATTGGGAATGACGGGGATCGACTCATGCAGCCGCATGGTTTGCATGATATAGACTTTGGTGATCTGATCGATCACGACGATCCCGAGACTGATCAAGCCCAACGGCACATATCGCGATATGCATCCCTTCACCGGACAGCCTCGTTGAAGATTTTACGAACCGGCTCAATACATCGGTCACACAGCGTGGGATGGTCCGCATAGGTTCCCACGGCAGGACGATAATTCCAACACCGGTCGCATTTGGCACCGGTCGCTTTATCAGCCCTAACCAAAAAATCCGGCTTGTGTGGAAGATGATGCACAGGTATTAACTCAACTTGCGACACAATGAAGAGACCGGGGAGATCCGCCTCATATCCTTTGAGCAAGACGAACTTGTCGGTATTGGCTTCAATCTGGACCCTAGCTTCTAACGATGAACCGATGACTTTTTCTCGACGTTGAACTTCCAAAACTGCTTGTACCGCCTGCCGAACTTCAAGAATTGCATCCCAACGGTTTGCGAGAGCAGAGTCGTCGCTCCATTGTAGACCCGAATCTGGGAATGCGGCCAGGTGTATACTCTCAAGCCCAGGTTGCTTTCGCACCACCTCCGGCAACACCTGCCAAATCTCTTCAGCCGTAAAACTCAGGATGGGCGCCATCAGTTTGGTCACCGCCACCACGATGTCGAACAGAACTGTTTGAGACGAGCGCCGAAGAGGAGAGTCTTTGTCGAATGTGTATAGCCGATCCTTCAGAATATCCAGGTAGACCGCACTCATGTCCACGGAGCAGAAGTTGTTCAACGCATGAAAGATCGTGTGAAACTCGAAATCGTCGTAGGCTTGCCTAACACGCGGAATCAACTCACCGAGTCGCATCAAGGCCCAACGGTCAAGTTCGGGCAACCGCTCATAAGGCACGCGATGCATCTCAGGATCGAAATCGTACAGGTTGCTGAGCATGAATCGGCAGGTGTTCCGGATCTTGCGATAGGCGTCGATGAGATGGTTCAGGATCTCTTGTGAAATTCTGAGATCCTCGCGGTAATCCTGCGCCGAGACCCAGAGCCGAAGAATCTCCGCTCCGGACTGTTTGATGACGTCCTGCGGAGCCACTACATTCCCCGCCGACTTCGACATCTTCTTTCCGGCCCCGTCCACCACAAAACCATGCGTCAGCACGGCCTTGTAAGGTGCCCGCTTGTCCGTGATAACTCCTGCCAGCAGCGCACTATGGAACCACCCGCGGTACTG
>DAISKX010000057.1:0-11217 GCA_036820725.1 Nitrospiraceae bacterium | reverse complement strand
ATGAGGAAATTCCACATGCGGTCGCTGTTGAAATCGAACAATTTCAGGAAACGGGAAAGTTGGCCCGCATTAGCGCCGCCATCCTCGTGGAAAAGGAATCGCAGAAGGCCATTGTGATCGGAAAGCACGGAGAGCGGTTGAAGCAGGTCGGCTCTGAGGCGCGAAAGGATATGGAGCGTCTGTTCGGCATGAAAGTATTTTTAGAGATGTGGGTCAAGGTCCGAGAAGCTTGGCGGGAAGACGAACAGGCCTTGATGGAGCTGGGATATTGATATTAGTGAGGGTGTGATGCAACCGTTGGACCGATCACGCATCGGTGAAAAAGATCCTGCAAGGGAAGTACCCCGAGAACCAAGCGAACGAGGGCACGCCAAGTCTGATATTCGTCTGGTGTCTATTCAACGACTTCTCCGCCGGGGGGCGATCACCAACCTCGCAAAAATGCTTGCTCGCATGCATCCCGCCGATATCGCCACCGTGATTGATCATTTATCGTCTCCCAAGGAGAAACGGGAGATATTTGAGCTTGTTCGCGGAGAAGCCAAGCGCGGCCAGGTACTGAGCGAACTGGACGGCGACAGTATTACGCTCGTTCTATCCGATTTGCTTCCCTCCGATGTTGCCTGGCTCCTGAAAGACCTGGGTTCGGACGATATCGCCTACATTCTCAGTGTGCTGCCCACAGATCGTGCCAAGGAAGTTCTGTCCTTGATGCGGACGGAGGATTCAACCGAAATTGCCGACCTGCTGAGGTATCCGAAGGGAACAGCGGGCGCAATCATGACGACCGAATTTTTTTCCATGTCGGAGGATTCTACGGCGCAGGAAGCGATCCGTCGTCTGCAGCAAGCGACGGACGCTGAAATGGTGTTCTATATTTACGTGACCGACAAGGACGACCGGCTTGTCGGCGTGCTTTCGTTGCGACAACTATTGACTGTGCCTCCGGCGACTCCGCTCAAAAATATCATGACGCGCGATCTCATCAGTGTTGCCGTGGATATGGACCAGGAGGAAGTGTCGCGGCAGGTGGCAAGTTATAACCTCTTGGCCATTCCGGTTGTCGAGAAGGATGGAAAACTCGTCGGCATTATTACGGTCGACGACGTTGTGGACGTGATCCGAGAGGAAGCCACCGAGGACATGCTCAAAATGGCCGGCGCAATTGAGGAGGAAGCGGTTTCGAAATCCTCAAGTATGGCGGCGGCTCGCGTCCGGTTGCCGTGGTTGTTCACCAATCTCATCGGTAGTTTGCTGTCCGGCATGATCTTGTGGGTATTTCGGTATACCATTCAAGAAGTCGTGGCCATTGTCAGCTTCATTCCTGTCATCGCGGCGATGGGAGGGAATGTGGGCTTGCAATCGTCAACGCTGATTATCCGCGGTCTGGCGACCGGCATGGTGGAGATGACCGACGTCTGGAAGATTTTCTTTCGCGAAGTCAAGATCGCGTTTATGATGGGGATTGCCTGCAGTTTGCTCCTCACCGCGGTGGGATGGTTATGGCATCAAGTGTTTCTCGGTATGGTCGTCGGCGTATCACTGATCACCGCCTTTTTGGTGTCGACCAGTATGGCCACGGTCATGCCCATTGCTTTGAAGCGCATCGGTGTCGACCCGGCGGTTGCGGCTGGTCCTTTCGTGACAACGGCCAATGACATCACCGGGATTGCCATCTATCTCACGCTTGCGACGATATTTTTAGAGCATTTGCGATAAGACCATTGGTGCTGATGCCAATGAAACGTCATTCTTCAGGTCAGGACTGATATGCCTCTGGTAAAGACCAGTGCCATTATCCTCCAAAGTCGACGGTGGGGAGACGCTGACCGAATCGTGACGTGTTACACACTTCGATTCGGCAAGATTCGCGCGATCGCTCGAGGTGCGAGAAGGATGAAGAGTCGGCTGGGAGGCTCGATCGAACCGTTTGTGCTGTGTCAGATGGACCTTTTTGAAAAGTCCGGAGATTCTCTCTATCGGCTTTCTCAGGTGGCCATGCAGGAATCCTTTTTGGCCTTCCGAGAGGATCTGACGCTGATGACGGCTGCCGCACGGATGGTCAATCTCGTGGCTGCAGTTGTTGCAGAAGGCGATCCGGATCCTCGCATGTTTGAGGCTCTCGAACAGGGATTGCGCTCTCTTGTGGCGAGCCGTGACCCGGGTCTGACGGTGTTACTGTTTCAAATCCGTGTACTCGGAGTGACGGGTTTCAAACCTCAGACGCATCACTGTGCATCGTGCGGCCGAAACTGTCCCGAGACGACACCACAGTTTTCTCCTTCGGCGGGTGGATTGGTCTGTCACGTCTGTGCTCGCCGGCAAGCAATTGAGTGCGTTCCATTATCACGGGGGAGTGTGGCTTTTCTGCAGCAAGCACTTCAGTTGACTTCAGCTCTGGTGTCGCGCTTGAATGCGGTGGGACAGGTACGCTTGGAAGTGGAGACTGCCATCGAAAGTTATGTCACCGCTGTGACGGGAAGACGTCTGCCGTCAAATTGTTTCCGGACCTTGCCCATTTAACGGTGGTTCGCCTCCAATTTCCGCATACATCACCGAAGTCTTGGTAGGGTATTGATCAATGAATACGAGGGTTCTTGAACCAGTGGATATGGAATGGGTTGATAAGGGGGTTCTTGGGATCACCTGGACCGATGGGCACAAAAGCGTGTATCCCGTACGATTCCTTCGACAGCAATGTCCCTGCGCAGCTTGCACGGATGAATGGACCGGGGAGTTGCGCTTGCAACCAGATGATGTTCCCCTTTTGATCATGTTGCAGGATGCGGAACCGGTCGGTCGATACGCTCTCCAGTTCAAATGGAGTGACGGGCATGATACAGGCATCTATTCATATGCGTTGTTGCGACGATTATGTCAATGCGATCTTTGCCAGCCGGTAAAACCGGAGGCCCCTAAGTCACGGCGCCTCATGTGACAGCCCACGCGTTCTCTAGTTCGGGATGCCGATGATACGGTTCAAAATCGTTACTCTTGCCTGGGGCGTGCGTCAGACTTTAATTGCTCTTCCGTTAACTGTGGTGTTCTTGGCCTGTTCCAGCGTGCCCTCCCTAGAAAAGCAGAAGCGCTTCGTTCAACAGAATGATATTCGAGTGCATGACCTCACGCCGCGGGCATTCGTGGAGGTTTGGGGAAAGCCCACCTATGTGCATCAACAGTTTTCTCAGTTTTTTGTAATGAAAGACGGGAGCCTCATTCCTCAATCGAAATTGTCCCTTGGTGACTCACCTCAAGGATGGGAAACAGGACTGGAGGCTGGTGATGCCCTGTTTGTGGGATATGCGGATAGAGGGTGGTTTCTGGTCTTCTTTGAAGAGCGGCTTGTGTACCGGGAATCGATGTCATCCGCAAAGATCCATGCACTCGGCAAAACGTGGAAGTACGAAGAGCAATTCAAGACTCGACTCGAAACTCCGTTGGACTCCAGCCGATAATTCATTCTGTTATGTCTTCTGAGGAAGCGGATCACCCCCTTCACATTGTTATGGTGTCATCGGAGGCGGTGCCTTTTGCCAAGACCGGCGGTCTCGCAGACGTCGTCGGAGCTCTGGCACCTGAGCTTGCAAAACTCGGACACGATGTCCATTTGATTATCCCTCGGCATCGATTTACTGAAGCGAAAACCTTCCCCTTGGAGGAATTTGATCGTTTGACGGTTCCGACTGCTATGGGAGAAATCGAAACGGTCGTGGAACTCGTCAAGAATGATCCGGGTCGTCGGACCCGAGGTAAGCTTACAATTTTGACTCTTCGATGTGATCGATACTTTGATCGGGCTGGTTTGTACCAGGAAGGTGGTCAGGACTACCCGGACAACCTGGAGCGGTTTAGTTACTTCTGCCGTGCAGTAATGGAAGTATTGCTGATTTTAGTTAGACACAACAGGTGGAAATCGGCGGTCCTCCATCTTCATGATTGGCAGGCGGCGCTTTGCGCGGTGTACCTAAAGACATTGTACGCCTCATATACGGAATTGCGCCGTGTCCGCAGCGTGCTGACCCTTCACAATCTCGGTTATCAGGGGATTTTCCCTGCTGGCGAGTTTCCAAAGACCGGATTGCCGCATGCGTTATTCTCGGCACCCTCATTGGAATACTATGGATCAGTGAATCTATTGAAAGGCGGAATCGTTTTTGCCGACCTCCTCACCACGGTCAGTCCAACGTACAGTCAAGAGATCCAGACTGCAGAGCACGGATTTGGGCTAGAAGGGGTTCTTGCAGAAAGAAAAGCATTACTTTATGGAATTCTCAATGGTATTGACGCGGATACATGGAACCCCGCCACGGACCGTTACCTCGACAGTCATTATTCGGCATCAGACCTTGCCGGGAAAAAGAAATGTAAGATCCATCTACAGAGAGAGTTTCAACTTAGGCAGGACGAAACACTTCTTATTGGAATCATCGCTCGCTTGACGGCTCAGAAGGGGATTGACCTCGTCCTTGATATTATTCCTGACTTGATGGAAATGGAAGTTCACCTCGTCATTTTGGGGGCAGGAGACGAAGAATATGTGAACCGCCTCGAAGTCATAGCTCAGCAATATTCAGGTCGGATTGGATTTCGTGAGGGCTTCGACGAAGGGTTGGCGCACCGCATGGAAGCGGGGGCAGACATTCTCCTTATGCCGTCTAGGTATGAGCCATGTGGTCTTAGTCAAATGTATAGTTTGCGCTATGGCACGGTTCCGCTTGTTCGAAAAACAGGAGGGCTTGCCGATACAGTCGTGCCCTGTACGCCACGTAACATTCAGAAGCAGCGCTCAACTGGGTTTGTTTTTACAGATGCGGTGTCTGAATCGCTTTTGAATGCGGTGATGTTGGCCTCTATGTTTTATGAGAGACAATCTCACTGGCAGGTGATTATGCAAACAGGAATGAAGACTGATAACTCATGGAGTCGTTCAGCTAATGCATATGTAGACCTGTTTACTCATCTTGCACTCCCTCTCAAAAACTTAGAAATGGGAGCAAAATCGAAGGACAAGTAACCGTCATTGAGGCTATTGCAATAGGGCTTGTAGTTCCATGTCCAGTTTAGTCAAGTGAGCGCGAGCCTGTAGAGTGTAATAGGAGTAAGTGGGGTGGTCCTGAATCACTCGGTGAAATATTTCTCTTGCGACGTCATTATATCCCCCAGCGACCGCTGCTTTACCAGAATGGAGGGTGCACGAGGCCGTCATAGCGTTCAAGTCGACAGCGAACCGGTCCGTGGGTTGAGAAACCAGTCCTGCCATTTGTCTAGCAATATCCCAATTGCTTTTGGCTGTCAGATTCTTACTCAATTCGCGCAGTTTTTCCGCATCAAATTGGGTAGTGTCTAAATCCATTGAGTTTAGGCAATGAGTATACGTCGCCCATGAGTTCATGAAACGGCTGTTATCCAAATGGGTATTGTTTAACCCTACTCCTAGGTGACAACCCGATAGCAGAATGATCATTGCGCCGAGCTGCAGCATCATTTTCAGTGAAACGGAGTGCCTACCTTTAGTCATTGCGCCATGCCCTCTCACACGCGTGAGAGAAGCAAGGCATGGGCCTGGGGAAAGTGCTCACATAAGTGAGCTTCACTGTGGAGTTTCTCCTAAAACGCAAACCGGCTATGTCTCTAAAATCCAGCAGTGTTGGCTTTTTAATACAGTGAGCGAGGGGCTAGCGAGGGGATGGATCAGGATCGAAACACCTGGACTAAAATGCCGGTGCGGGTTGTTGCGTTTGTTTTGCGCATGATGTGTTTGATGTGTTCTTTGACCGTTTGTTCCGTTATCAGTAAAGCATTCGCAATTTCTTTATTGGTCCACCCCTTCGCGAGGTTTTCAACAACCGATTGTTCGCGATTCGTGAGCTGAAATTTTTCTTTTGCTTGTTCCGTGTTGAGATGTTGACGCCGACCTAGTTCTTCCATGGTTACTACTAGTCTGGCATGTTGAACCCCACCTTTATCCGGGAGTCCAAATCCTCGTAGAAGAATAGGATGATTGACCTTACCGGCAATTCGTTTAACCTCAAATTGTTCCCAATCCTTTGCCTCAGTACGGACTTGAAGTGCCTTTATTATTTCTAAGCACAATTCCGTCAGTATCGCCGGTAAAACCCCCTGAGCAGCACGAGGAGGTCCACCGTTATTTTCTGCCATGTTTATTTGTTTGGACAGATCCGCAGCCTGTTTATTCATGTGTAGTAATTGCATCGATGACGAAAGAACTACAATCCCAGCGCCAGCGCGCTGATCGGCAAGACTATCTGCAGGGTCTGAATGGATGACGGCTTTCTCTGCCATGATTTGTTCTCCCTGGGTAATGCTTGATCTTGATAGACAATCAGGCTATTTCTGATATCGTTAAATGGGCGTCGCGGCTCCTTAGTAATCGTACATAACACTTTCGAGGTAGTCAAATTATACCCTTGAGAAGTAAGGGTACATGGTCGGTATTGTGAACAAGCTGGGATGTTTCTATACTGGTTCCGATGTTAGGTCACGATTCACCGAGATGCCTCTTAGCTAACTCGACTGCAGAAGTAATCTGACGAGGGTTGATCTGAGGTTCAGGCTAACAGGGAGTGCAGGTGATTTAAACGTTGATGAAACTGAGACTTCCAGACATAATGCGCAATTCAGGCTAGACTGCTTCCTCTTGACCAAGCGATGAATGATGGTATGCGCCTAGTCGGCGAGTATCCTCTTGTGGAACAGGTCTTGAACGTCTTTGGGCATGGGTTACCGTTTTTTGAAGAACGTCTTCCGAAATACCACCACTAACTAATCAAAAAAGGGTAGATGCAGATCCCAAAATTGGACTTGGAACATTCGTCTACGCAAAGGTAATTTAATGGCAAGAGGAGATGAATTTATGAAGTACCTGTTGAGCTTAGCAAGTGGCTTGGCCTTCATGTTTTGTATTTTTACCGGTTACGTTGTTGCCGAGCAACCAGACGCATCGTCTCTTCTCACAACTGTGTTAATGTCTGCTGCGGCGTCACCAACTCCGCCTGCTCCGACGACATCGCGACACAGTTCAGATGGTGCGGAGAAATCCTCTCTCACAGTCACTCCAGACTACATTATGGGTCCAGAGGATGTGCTTGAAATCACGGTGTGGAAGAATGCAGATCTCTCTAAGCAGGTGCAGGTCAGGCCTGATGGTAGAATTTCTTTACCCCTCATAGGGGATGTGTCGGCAGTAGGGAAGACCGCCGCTCAGCTTACAGAGGAGATCTCAATAAAGCTGAAATCCTACATGGAGAATCCAACCGTATCTATACTGGTACGTGAAGTGAATAGTTACCAAATTTACGTCCTGGGTGAAGTCGCCACTCCCGGGAAATTTCCGTTGAAGAGTAAGACTACCTTGCTTCAGGCGATCACCATTGCCCACGGATTTACACAGGTGGCCGCGCGGAACAAGATTGTTATTTTTAGGTTCGGAAAGGATGGGGAAGGCTTAACAAAAATCAAAGCAAGTTATGATGATATTGTTTTGCGCGATGGTTCAGATCAAAATATAGAATTGAAACCCGGTGACCAGATCGTCGTTCCATCTGAAACGATGGTGGTCCTGCCGTCTAGATAGTATCCTTTGACTACGAACTTGAAGTGGATTTTTCGAAGAAAGGGCAGTGAATTGAAGAATTTTCGGGCGACGATATTTTTTCAGGGCATTTGTATAATCTTCAGTTTTGTGGTGTGTCTGTCTGGTTGTTCATTATTTGGGACAGAGCAGCAAGATTATAATCTAACGTATATTCCTCCGAATGAATTCTTGCTGGGACCAGAGGACATTCTTGTTGTTAATGTGTGGAGAAACCAGGAACTCTCGAGGGAAGTTATTATTCGCCCAGATGGGAAAATTTCCATGCCGTTAGTAGGTGATGTTCAGGCGGCTGGAATGACTTCGAATGTGTTGGCGAAGCGTATCGCTGATGGCTTGGCAGAATTCATGTCTAATCCCACGGTTTCCGTGCAAGTCAAAGAAGTGAATAGTTACTATGTTTATGTTTTAGGGGAGGTCCAAAAGCCCGGGAAGGTACCGCTGAAATCGTACGCGACGGTCCTACAGGGGATATCATTGGCTGGAGGATTTTCAACTTTTGCATCAAGAAACAAGATCCATGTTTTGCGTGTAGTGCCAAATGGCCAAGGGCAACCTAGACAGATACAAATCCCGGTTCCTTACGAAGATATTATTGCTGGAAGGAATTCTGAGGGAAATTTCTTCCTTAAGGCTGGTGACGTCATTGTCGTGCCATGACCAGCCTTTGAAGATTAGTCTGTATGCAATCTCAGTTGCCTTGGTGATCTGTGGAAGTGCTCCAATACCGAACGCCAATGCGCAACAGGTGCGGGTGGTGCCATCTATCTCGGTACGTGAGATGTACGACAGCAATGTCTTTTTTGCGTCTTCAGATCAACTACCTCCAGGTTTGAAACGCGATGATTTTATAACCACGATTGTACCCCAGATTAATGTGGGACACACAAACTCACTCATGAGCACAAATCTTTCGGTCGGAGCAATCATTCAGAAGTTTGCAAGTAACTCCGATCTAGACAATGTGGGGTTTAACGCAGCAGCCGGTATAGACCTTGCTCGAGCAGCAAATCGTTATCTGCCAAGAATGAAAGCATTGCGTGTTTACGGTACCTATATGTACAGCCCCTCAACTCCGGCTTTTGGTGCCGGCGGTTTAGGTATGATGGGAGGCGGGGGGGCCTTTGGTGGCGGAGGTTTTGCCGCATCCGGTCCACTCGATTCTGGTCAACTTTCTCAGAGAGTTAGAAGTACAATCTACAATATTGGTGTAAGCAGTTCGTATGCCTTGTCACCGTCCGCTGACTTCCAAACCGGTCTTACGTATTCGCGTATCAGCTTCGGGAGTTCTTATACTCCAACAACTACGACTTCTGGGCAGGCACTTGTGTTTGACACAACGAGCTATTCAGTGACGGCTGGACCTACCGCGCGAATCTCCGCTTACGACTCATTGGGGTTCAGCTATATATTTAACCAATTTTCTCAGGCGAATTTCGGGAGTTTCTCAACCCACAGTGGACAAGGAACGTGGGGAAGATCCTGGAGTCGTGAAATATCATCGGCTGTGAGGGGGGGGCTGACCCTCGTTGAACCGATTCCTGCCACTCAATTCAATGATCCTAACACTCAAGCTTCTAATCAAGGCAGAGTTCCTGCAACTATATTCCCCACCGGGGGCTTAACTGTGACTTACGCCAACGCCTCATCTCTTCTGAGATCGTTAGGGAGTGATATTCAAAGCGCTTCTTCTTCAGGTGGCGTGGGGGTCATCGGAGGAAGTTTCTTGCCAATGGTAGCCGGTTCTATCATGCCGGGAAGTAACGCTGCACCTGGTGCTTACAGCGTGTCGTTTAACTACAATCTCGGCGTATATCCCAGCTTTGTTTCTTCGGCAGGGCCAATATATTCACATATATTTGGGATAAATGCCTCTGCGGGCATTTCAGATCGACTGACCGCCATGGGAGGATTCAATTTCGCACACAGCAGCTTTACCTCCCAACTGAACACTGGAACTTTCGATACTTACGGCACTATTGAAATGCTCAATTATCTTGTCGCGCCGTCACTTCAAGCCTCACTGAGCCACCAATGGATGGAATTTACGGGGAGTAGCGGCGGTGTGGCCACCGGTTCCGATTTCAGTTTCTCAAAACACATAATTATGCTCGGGCTCTCCTACGCGTATTCACCCCGAGGCGATTTCTTTAGGTCCGGCGCATTCTGGGATACTTCATCTGGAGCATCAACCACGGGAACTGGGGCGAGCCAGTCAGGATCAGGGGGGGTTGAAATCAAGAAATGAATACCCGCGTATTATCACCTGAAGATTATTGGAGGGCGGTTGCCAGCAGAAAATGGCTCGTTATCTCTGCGATCCTAGTGGCTCTGAGTATCGCTGGTACGATCTGCATCGTGATGCCAAAGCGATTTCGATCCGGCACTAAAATGTGGGTAGAGGGTGCAAAAATCCAAGAGTCGCTTGTGAAGGGAGATCCCATTTCAGGAGGCACCTACGTTCCATCACTCGAAGACCGAGCTATGGAAGTGCGCCAATTCCTAATGGGACGAAAGTTGCTAGGACAAGTGGCTGGGGAATTTGCTCTCTATGGTTTTCAAAAAGATCAGCCAGAATCACAAAATTCAGAGAACGCTGTACGGGCTATTCGGGGAGGCATCAAAGTTGAGCCGACCAAAGACAAGCTTTTCTTAGTTCTTTCTTTTGCTGACGAAGATCCGATACTTGCGCGAGATGTGACGGCCAAAATGGCCGACCTCCTCATAGAAGAGACCCTCAAAGAGCGAGAGCAGGGAGTGGTTGCAGCTGAGGAGTTTTTGCAACATGAGATCATTCGTGCCAAAGCCGAACTCGAGGTGAAAGAGAGAGTAATATCGGAATTCAAGCAACAGCATTTAGGTGAATTGCCTCAGCAGATCGAAGCCAATCTCCACAAGCTGGATCGTCTTCAGGATGACATGAAGGCGCAGAATGAGATGGCGCAGAATCTCAGTACCCGGTTGGAACATCTTGACAAGGCAATAAAATCTTATGAAGAGACGGGAGAGGAAAATGATATTCCCGGTTCTTTGACCAAAAGGAGTAGAGATCCTCGTCTTGCTCGAATCAAAGAATTGGATCGTCGGCTGGTTGAATTGTCCTCCATGTACAAAGAAACATATCCCGATCTTGTGCAGATAAAGGAAGAGATGAAACGGCTGAAGGAAATGTCTACAGCACAGTATCGGGACTTGCTTCCGGATGCTGATGATTCTGATCAATCATCGATCGGTCGAAAATCAAAGAAAAGGGCCATTGATCCATATCATGCAGAACAGCTCAAGCAAAGAGAAGAAATTGTATTGCAACTCGATGCAATAAAGCGGCGGCAAGCGCACATTTCATCTGAAATGATGCAATACGAGCGTAGAGTTGAGCGCACTCCAGAACGAGAGCAGAAATTGAAAACTCTCGAGAGGGACTATGAAAACTTGCAGAAGAACTATCAGTCCTTATTGGATAAGAAGCTAAGCGCTGGGATTGCTGGCAACCTTGAAAAGCGGCGAAAGGGAGCTAAATTCAGCATCGTCGATCCCGCTTACAAACCAGTTGTGCCTGAAGTGCCGAACATTCCGTTGGTTATGTTCGGAGGGCTCACATTAGG
>DAISKX010000056.1:0-11301 GCA_036820725.1 Nitrospiraceae bacterium | reverse complement strand
AATATCGCATATCGCACGCTTAAGGATCCCATTCAACGAGCGGAATACTTGGTCCGCCTCGAAGCCGGTTCGGCCAAAGACATTCGCAACTCGCCTCCGGCGGACCTGTTTGAAGAAATACTCGCGCTGCAGGACGACCTGGATGAGTTTCGAGCGGCTTCTTCAGCCGAAAGCTCCCCGGAGGCCCTGGAGCCGTTACGAAATAAGCTGGCAGCTGATCGTGCCACGCTCGAACAGCGTCAACGCGACATGGAACGCCGCTTATTTGAGCTCTTCGACGCTTGGGATACGCTCCAGGACCAACTTGAGGCGCCAAACGCCGACAGTCGTAAAAAAAGAGAGATCCTGCTGAAAGACATGCGGGAAGCCCTATCGAATCGCACCTACGTCCGCAATATCGTCCATGATCTAGTCGCAACGATTGGTTAGCACAGAACCTGACGGGACGCGGTAACTGAACGTAAAGCTTGGGAGCATGAGTATCTTGCTATGGCACGCATAGTCGGCATCGATCTCGGCACAACTAATTCATTAATCGCCTACATGGATGATAAGACGCCCAGGGTCATACCGGGGCGGACCGGTCGTACGATGGTCCCATCGGTCGTCGCCATGACGGACAACGGACTCATCGTTGGAGATCCGGCCAAGGAACACCTCGTCCGGGATTCGGCATGCACGATTTACTCTATTAAACGCTTTATGGGGAAGGGACTGTCCGACGTCCAGGGAGAACTTGCCTATTTTCCTTATAAGCTGCACGAACAAGGAGGCGTCATCCGGGTTCAGATTGGCGAGAAGAGCTATTCGCCTCCGCAGATATCCGCCATGATCCTGAAGGAACTGAAACAACGAGCCGAGGCCTATTTGGGCGAGGCCATTCAGAAAGCCGTCATCACCGTGCCGGCCTACTTTAACGACAGCCAGCGGCAGGCCACCAAGGATGCGGGTATGATCGCCGGGCTCGAGGTCTTGCGCATCATCAACGAACCCACGGCTGCGTCTCTTGCTTACGGATTACAACAGCGGACCCAAGGCACGATCGCCGTCTATGATCTGGGCGGTGGGACCTTCGACCTTTCAATTTTGAAATTGAAAGACGGCATTTTCGAAGTCCTATCGACCAACGGCGACACCCATCTGGGCGGCGATGATTTCGACCGCGAGATTGCGGATTATTTCTTGAAAGAGATTGAGGCTCAGTACGGGATCGACCTGCATACCTATCCCGACCTTATGCAGAGTCTCCGCCTTGAAGCGGAACAGGCCAAGATCCGGTTGTCTGATGAACTCAAAACGATCGTCTCCCTTGAACTTCCCGAAGGGAAGGGTCGGTTCCGTCGGGAACTGACGCGCGATCACTTGGAATCAATGACCATGCCGCTGGTCGAGCGATCCCTCGATCCCTGTCGCACAGCTCTCAAGGATGCGGGGCTGACCCCTACCGATGTCGATGAGGTGGTGTTGGTCGGAGGCTCGACTCGGATGCCGCTGGTGCGCCATCGCGTCCAAGCACTGTTCGGCAAATCACCCCATTGTGATCTTAATCCTGACGAAGTCGTTGCGTTGGGAGCAGCGGTGCAAGCCGACATTCTTGCCGGTGGAACGACGGACATGCTGTTGCTGGACGTCACCCCCTTGTCGTTGGGGATTGAAACCATGGGTGGCGTCATGAGTGCGCTCATCCGTCGAAATACGACGATCCCGACGAGTTCAAAGGAGATGTTCACCACTTACGTCGATGGGCAAACCTCTGTCGACATTCACATTCTCCAGGGCGAACGGGAACTAGTGAAAGACAATCGGAGCCTGGCGAGATTCCAGTTGAAGGTTCCCCCGCTCCCCGCGGGCATTCCTCGAGTCGAAGTCACGTTCCTGATCGATGCGAACGGTATCCTGCAAGTCTCGGCAAAAGACGTGCGAACCGGGGAATCGCAATCGCTCGCCGTGAAACCCTCGTACGGGCTCACCGATGAGGAAGTGGAGCGAATGATCGGGGAATCCTTCAAATTCGCGGCGCAGGATTTCAAGTCACGACAGCTCATCGAAGCTCGAACCGAGGCGGCGGCCATCCTGAACGCGACAGAGAAGGCGCTGAATCAGGGCGGCCATCTGATTACCGCGGAGGAGTTGGCAGCCGTGCGTTCAGCGCTCAAGGCTCTCGACACTGCCAAGGACACAGAGGATCATAAGTTGATCCGGACCTCCATCCAGGACGTGGAAAAGACAACGCATCATTTCGCCGAAGTATTGATGGATAGTTCGCTGAAGCAGGCCCTCGAGAACAGGAAACTATCCGAGTTGACATGAAGCGCATTCGTCAACCGTCATACGTCATTCGTGAATCGGACTCATGCGTCTGTGATCTTGTCGTTTGACGGCTGACGATTGACGATTGGCGACTGACTATTCGAGAGATACAGACTATGAGATGCGAACGACGGGGGGTAAGATGGATTTGAAATGGCAGGATGCCGAAGAACTCGCGATACGCCTCGTTGAAGCGCATCCGGACGTCGATCCACTGACCGTCCGCTTCACCGATATGCACACCTGGATCGTCGCGTTACCGGAGTTCAAGGACGACCCCAAGAAGTCCAACGAGAAAATTCTCGAATCGGTTCAGATGGCATGGCACGAGGAATATCAGGACAGCCGCTCTTAGCCCGCATTATTCATGAAGGCTTCTACTCCAACCGCAGGTCCGCCTCGATGACCCGAAAGCCTCAATCGGATGAGGTATTTCACTCTCGCATCAAGATTCATCGAATGATGCTCGACCTCGCAAGCGCGGTGATGACGTGCCTGGCCGCTGGTTCTATGCCGCCAGGCTGGCGGGTTCGCCACTCAGTCGGTCGACATCCTGTTCAAGACATCCTTCCTCGCGCCTCCGTGCCCCCGGCTCGCCAAGCGTCTGCACCTTTTCGCGACAAACCATCATAAATTAATTCGAGTTAGCCGATAAAGCAGAATCCTCCGTCGTTGGTTTGCTCTTAATCTTTAGAGAAATACGAGCGGCGAGATGCGAATCCCGATTCAGAAAGGCTTTCAGAGGCCTTCCGGCAGCTTTTTCACGATGAGATATGGCCCGACTGGTCGGCTTAGGCAGCTTGCTGGGTGGGCTGTTGGATGACGTTGAAGTCTTTTTGAGCGATGACTGATCCACCCATGCGTAGGCGAAACTCGTAACGTCCCGGGGCGGGAAAGACGAGTGAAGGAAGATTGATCCCGAAGTCGGATATCTGCAGACGATCGCTGATGTCGATGTTCGGCAGGCTGGCACGACAGACCAGTTGGTCGTTGTTCAAGTAGCAGAGATCGATGTCAAACTGGTACAGGCCTTCGGCGTCGGTCAGGCAGAAATACAATCCCAATTGATGATGCTGGAAAGGAAAGGCACCGGCTTGAAGGTGTGTAAAAATACCGATGAGGCTTTTCTTCTTCGTCATACTGTCTTCGATCACGCAATCGCAAACCAGAAAGGCCTGAACGCTCGGCCGATGGATCGTACTCATGGTGCGTATTCTACGAGGAGCCTCTGTGATGTCAAAGAGATGTGTCTTTTCGGCACAGGGCATGGGTACGGCTGGACGGGCTCAGGTCAATGGTGTGGGTATGACCGGTTAACTGATGTTGCATCCACGTTCGGTTAGAGAACCTCGCGACGGATAGATCGTCAGATCATCCTCAGTGCTAGAGCAGCACTACCCTAACCGGGCGGTTCCGCCGCGGGCTTCGAATACATCGCCAAAGAGAGTCTGGCTCGATCCGACGCGGCAGAAGTGGGAGGTGATCTCGATGAGTTGGCCGCGGTGCGAATAAAATTTGCCGGTGGCTACATGAATCTTCCCTCCGGGCGCCACTGCGGCTTCCAGCAGAGTATCGCCGCTGTCTTGATCCGTCACTTTCAACCACGGAAGATGGGGAAACAGAGAGGGCGGCGATTCGCTTGTGCTGATAAGGAAACGATTCGCATCGTTGAACGCCCATTTATTCCTCCGCAAATGGGCGATGTGGCGGCCACTTCCATCGTAGAAATCCATCGTCAACAGGACCCGGTCGTGTGCCGGACTCGCTTCGAGTACCAATTGTTCCTTCCCTTGGATTTTGACGACACCATTGGTATTGCGAAAAATATTGGAGCCCAACCGCAGTTCGATACCGC
Source organism: Nitrospiraceae bacterium (assembly GCA_036820725.1). Taxonomy (GTDB): domain Bacteria; phylum Nitrospirota; class Nitrospiria; order Nitrospirales; family Nitrospiraceae; genus DASSBQ01. Next base: position 7,136 of record DAISKX010000056.1, on the reverse strand, counting down.
GTCCTTGTTTGTCCAGTTCTGAGGACGGGGTATTCGACGGGTTTGTGCCTTGCGTTTCCATCACAATGCCGCTGACCGGCAATTTATACGCGAGTCCATACAAGATCCAATCCGAGGTAACCCCTGTACGCTATCACCAATATGCGTCAGGAGCGAGGGGATAAAGGTCTGGTATGTCTCCTATGCGTTCCGTCAACGCTCAGGTAGGCCCTTTGGGCCATTATGGTGAGGCGGGCCCTTCCCGGTCGTCCGTATCCGTGGCCGTGACACACAGCGCCACTTCCTTTTCCGCATCTTTGACCGTCAGGGTGATTTGTTCTGACAGCTTGCCGCCGCCGGTCGGTTTCGTTGCCGGCACGACTTTGCCGATAATGGGACCGGTTCCCGCGTCGACATAGATGGTCGTTCTCGCCAGGTTTGTCAGCGGCTTCCCGTCAGTCCCTGTTGTCGGTTCAGTATAGGTGACGGTGACCGTTGATTGCGGAGCTTTCACTTTCACTTTAGTTGCCGCGCCGCATTGTGACCACGCACTGGAATCCTTTGGGGCCAGCATTCCGACGGGGGACACAGTGCAGGACATCATCAACAAGATGAGGGCGATTATGGTAATCGAAGGCCAGGGTTGCGAGAAACTCCTCTGCGGCATAGTCTGACTCACTTTAAGTGAAAATCTTGACTAGAGCAAGGCACAATACGTACGGCGGTGGCCGGCCCTGGAGGCATTGGCACGACAATGGATTGCTGCTGCTCGGACCCGACACCTATCTCTCATATTCGGAACCGCAGTCGGTGGCATTCGCGCTGCTTTATTTCGAATAATCCCTTATGGTACAGTCCACCTTCTGCTGGCTCCTTGCCCACGCTGATTGACAAATTGGCCGGTCCCATCGTCTAGCTTGGCCTAGGACGGAGCCCTCTCAAGGCTCAGACACGGGTTCAAATCCCGTTGGGACCACCACGTTTCCCCCTTGTCTTCCAAAGAGTTTGCGGTTCTTGAGGCGAGAGCATTGTTGTCAGAGGATCGTTCATAGGACACTCCATAGGACACAAGCGCCGTTTCGAGGCGGGTGACAGCCTGTCGGAGTTGCTGATTCCACCCTTGTCCACCGTGCGAGTAACGAGTCGTCATTGATATGCTTCCGAGCGCGTCACTACGTAGATGATGGCCCAACAGAGTCGATCGCACTTCTAGGGGGACACCGAGATTCTGTAGAAGAGTCGTGAAGGTATGGCGGAGGTCGTGAAAGTGAAGGCCATGGACCTTGGCGCGCGTACACATTCTTGACCATGCCTTATTGAGCGCGTCGCTCGTTCCACGCGGAAAAATTGGTCCGTCCATCGGCGACACATCAGATTTAAGTGCAGCCAAAGCAAAACGATTCAGGGGCAATTCCCGAGGCGTCCCCTTCAAAGCACTTCGTGCAGGAGGGAGCACGAGCCACCATCCGTCGTCTCTCCGTTCCATCCACGCACGTTCAATTTCTAAAATCTTGGCTGCACGCAGTCCCGTATGCAGCGCGACTTCGATAATGCGCCACAGAGAGGGGGCGCTCCTGTCGCGAATAATGCGGAGTTCTTCGATCGTGGCAACCCGTTCCCGTTTGTTCGCCTCGGGCAACCGCACTCGTCGCAGGCGGTTTCTTTCGATCTTCTCGAAATCAACGGCCAGATTGAGAATGCGCATCAGCACCCCCCATTCCTTTCGAACCGTGCCTGGAGCGGCTCCCGCGTCCAGCCGAGCGGCAATGTACGACAGCCCATCCTCTGCGGTGAGAGAATCGAGTGGTCGATCTCCGAAGCGCGGCAGCAGGTGGGTGTTCAAAATGATGGAGGGTCGGCGAAGATCAATGCGATGGTGAATCTTCAGGGTCTGCCAGTAGGTGGGTAAAAAGCTTGTTAACGTCGGGCAGACTCCTTTGCTCTCGGCCGTCGCCCGCTCACCCCGATGAATCTTGCCAATCATCTCGATGGCCAGCCGTTCTGCCTCATCGCTATCAAGATCATAGCCGAGTAGGGGTCGGTATCGCTGGCCCTTCCATCGGTAATATAGATCACAGGCGATGCCCTTTTTTGTCGGCCGCTTCGTAATCGAATAGGACACGGTCCCCCTCACCGATAGCGCGGGTTGCGATGATACACGGTTCCAGGATGTGTTTCAGCCACGGAGTGGCTGTCACGAGGATGTGCATGCGTCTTGGCGAGTTTGCCTTGTACCCATTCCGTCAGTTCAGCCTTGAAGAATCGCACCCCTCTCGATCCCGGAATGCGATGTCTGGGGATGTCTTTCCGCTGATACATCGTGGATTTCGAAAAGCGGAGATACCACGCAGCTTCCGCGAGGGTCAGGACCTCACCCGAAGTCACGTGTCTGCGGAAGTGCATTGAATTAACCCTCTCCCGTGAATCCCGCGTCTACGTGTCAGCGAGATTTCGCCGCCCTTTTCTGTCGTGCACGCCCGCTCAAGGTCTGGTCTTTTCTTCGAAAGCGATGGAGCTTCATGAGCTGTTGGCATCGCGAGGAACAGAACAAGGTGTCCAGCCTGATGGCAAAGAACGGAGCCTGACAGCGGGCACAGGACCGGACGCTGCCGGGTCGTTGCAAGTCGAGCATCAGCATGATCGCCAGGATGGTATCTAAGGTGCTGACTTCCCAATGGAGAGCCCACTGCCGTTGCTGAGCTTGCCAGACGAGGCTGGGCCGTGCCTGTGCGAGCAGGATCGATAACTGGGAGGCCAAGACTCCTCGGATATTCTCCGCGTCTTCCAAAGGAAGTCGTGAGGCTTCTAATGCCAACGTGATGAGTACATGAAACACTTTGTGGCGACGGTGGAACTCCTCCAGGGACATGGGAACGCAGAGGGAGGACGTGGCGGTCGGTACGGCACTGACGACCCCATAGGATGCGCTATCAGTCTTCCCCATAAGCTTCAATCGGGTCTGGCCCGCGCGGGAAAACGGATCAATGGTCGCAGCTGGATGGCCGATGTCTTCCTTGCCCAATTGCCATCCTATTAACCGGAGACCGTTCCGATCCCCCAAGACACCAAATCGCCTTGTAAAGCTGAGGACACTCTCGGGACTAGAAGGGTTGGTCGTGAGAAATTCGTACAACACGGACCGATGATCGCGTTTCGCGGAGGTCGAGCGGTAATACAATGAGAAGGGATCGTAGCTCTGAAATGGCGCGGTGGGTATGACACGCGACCCGTCCATATGGATCGGACTCGTCCACCACTGGGCTTGATGGATATAGTTCGCTGTGTGATTCTGAAGCATCAGATACTACAAACAATAAACAATCTAGTATCACTATGATTAAAACTGTTGAATCTGTCAACAGGAAAGATCTGACGAGGGGGCAATCTCGGACAGCGACTAAGTCGAGGTCAAGGGTCGTCATCATACAGTCCTTCGGTAATACACACATACGCAAACGTATACACGTGTGTACACACACACTAGGGGACCTCTCCCATCATTTATCTGGTGATACATTATTATACGTATAGTAACGCGGCGCACTATAACGTACTGAAGTGCGATGGAACAATATGGCCGGTGTGCCCAATTTATGGCTAGCCAATGCAATGACACTCCGGTTTCCGCCGTGTAGATCTTCTTGGGCATGCTGTGGTTCCGTAGACATACAGGAGACCCCGGCTACGACAATAGCCCGCTAGCTCGCTTGCAGTTACTGTTTTTGCGCTATGGTTGCTGCTCTAACCGGCCGGCGTTCGGCAATTGGAATTTCCTTATGTGTTTCGAACAGGAAGGTTGCTAGCGCCGATGCAGCAGCAACAGCTAGTCTAGCATGCCGTGGTTTTAGGCATTCAGTTCGTCCGTGTTGTCCATGCCCGGTGCCGTATAGCCCACGAAGCTCTGCCAGGTTATTCCCGATGGTGCCGAGGTTTTGCAACAGGCGCCTAATAATGTCACTGCCACGCGCGGAATCCTGGACGGCCTCGGGAATGAGTTGTAGCTCTTTTAGGGTGTCTCTTGTTAGTGCTGGAATGTCCGGCCTGCCGGTTACAGGCTTTGCCCGCTCGGCCAAGATCGTCTTGCAGCATGTCTCAACAAGCTCTTTGGCCGTTCCAATCGCAAGAGCGGGATCAGACTCTATAGATAGCTCCATGCGTCTAATTTGTTCAGCCAGATATTTGGCATTAAACACAACAGCGGTCTCTTTTAAACCGTCGAGGTTTATTTTGCCTGACAGCAGGCGATGCGCAATAAGCTTGCAAGGCTCAAGTAACTTCTTTTTCTCTTCACTGAGGCCATCTGACGGGGGGTTTGCCTCAACATGCTTGATAAGGGCTTCTATTGACTTGCCGGCGGTATGGTCTGATTCTAGCCTCCAGAATTCGCGAAGCTTTTTTGCCTTTGACGTTCCATTAGATGTGTATCTGTCACTGTGAATATTCGCAGCGAGGTCAGCAAAAAAAGCAGCGAATGTGGAATCTGTGAAGTCAGATACATAGCCACTACCCATATCGAACAACTTTTCTAACAAGGACTTCTCCGTAAAAGTCAAAGTACTCATACGATAGTGCACCATTGAATGCCTGCCAGCGGCAGCCGTATTCTAATTCCAAGACGGAGCGAAGGCAATTCGAGTAAATCATGGCCGAGACAAATACCAGCCGGTCGATCCAAACTGATTTGGAAGCGCGGCTGTCGCCGCTTATCCGGCTGGGAACCAGCACTTGGGACAGGTTTAAAGGAGACTGTTTTGGCGAGTACACCAGGTACGAATACTATGGCGGTAGGCTCTTTAAACGCAAGACAGTAGCGGTCCTTAGCCGAGCGGGAGATTGTGTGCGTTGTCGGTGGTATGCCGGGCACATCTATGGGCACAAACTAAGCTTCAGGCCCCCGGGGGCCAGACTGCCTCACAACGAATCGCGTGAACCGGCGTTAGGGGGCACGCAGCGGTTGTGATAACGCGATCAAGGATTTACCGACCGCGTTCCTATCCTGGCCTGCAAGAAGAGTGTATTCCTTCTGTACAAGCATCGAAAACTCCTGTCGGCGATCAGGAGCGACCGCCAGCAGCACGCTAAGGGCCTCAAGGTATTCGCCCTGGCCTCTCGCAAGGTCGACTTTCAAGTTGTCCATATTGATCGCGACGAACACGTCGACCTTGTGTTCCGCTTTGGGCAACCCGTCGCGGCTATACCAGTCACCGGGGGTTGTTGAAGACAGAATGTCGTGCACGGTTTCTGTGATAGAGCAACCACCGAGATAGAAGCTCATCAATAGAATACTGCTCATGTGCAGCAATGTGTCTCTCGTAGATGGCATGGCAGTTCTCCCTTGGCTTAACGGTTGGGCTTCCGTCGATCAGTTTTTGTCCATTCGCCTTGACTTTATGACCGGAGTCGTTCATGCGGTATCGCTTCCCCGCATGAGCAAGTATCCCCCCACCAACCCCTAAGTTCTGCCTATCAAGTTCTTCTGGTGGACTGAAGTTCCTTTTCCAGAGAGGCGCCACCAGAGGCCTGTACGCGACCCATCCTTGCCGTTCGCATCGTGTTTTTTACCACTCCACACTCAATCTTGCACTGGATACAGATCGGGCACAGGGTGCGGGCCCACAGTTTTTGCTGTGTGGAACATCTCCAGATTCGAGGAGCCGCACTCGCAGCAATAGACCAACTTCATGCTGGCAAAGTCTTGGGGTAATCGGGCAACTCGACAGGACATGCTATCGCCTCTGTTCAGACTGACCGCGAGGGTACGGGCTACAAAGTTTGACTGTGCATGGAAGAGACAGTGTAGTCTGTTCACAATTGCTCAGTCCTGAAGAATTCAGACCGAACCAGTTTGATCTGGCTTACTTGACCTACTGCCCATGAGACTTAAGGGGAATCTAGTCGTAGAGAGGACGACATTGAGAAGTGACTGTGCACGTGCAATTCTCCGTTGTAGTCGATGAAAGCCCAGCTTCCGGAACTATTCATGAAGAAACTGACGCGGGAGCGCGTGGTGCCGATCATCTCGGCGAGCGTTTCCTGACTGATCTTGGCAATGACCGTAAAACAACTTACTGTCTCTTTGAGCAAAACTCGTATCGTCTCGTCGCGTGGGAAGAGGGTGGATCTTGTGGGTTCCCACAATGTCTACAATGGCTTTACAGCCGTTACCCTCCTTGCCTCAGGCTTGCCCATTTTCTCGTTGCCGGCAAAGTAAAAAAACGCGCCCACCATGACAGAATTGATGACCACCGCGACGAGATTCCAGATTATGACTGGCATGGAGGTGATCAAATACCCGTAATACACCCACACGATTTGAAACACTCCCATAATGCCTGCCATGGTTGGATTCATGCCTTGAGAGGATCCTCGCTTAAACATCGCGAGCAAATCCGGCACGGCGGCAAAGGTGGTGCCAAAGCCTGCCACAAGACCGATGATTTCGTGCCATTCCATCGAAGCCTCCCTCTCTGAGCCTGTTGCCCAGATCCGACTCGATTATTTGCGCTCGTAGAAGAGAACATGGTAGCCCCACGGCTCCAGGGCCGCGTAAAATCCCGATTCCTGCAGTTCGTCGCCTGCTTGATCATAGACCGTCCGCTGCAGCGGATCGGTCAACTTCCAGGAATGGCCCCCAAGATCACCCCATGGTAATCTGACGCGCGTCTGGGAACGGACCCCTGAGAGATTGACGATGATCAGATGGCGGTCGGCTTCTTTTTGCCAACACCATGCGACCATATTCAGGTAGCTGTCGTTGTCAGGCCAGCCGGTCCGTTCACACAGCTTCCATTCCCCGTCCCTGACGTCTGCGCTGCGGAGGTATTGGAGGAGGGATTTGTAGAATCCCTGAAGATTCCGGTCCGGGCTTTCATCGGGACGGCGGCGCAGGAACACCGGGAGTCTCACGCGCCGTCCTTCGAATTGCCCTTCGTGAAACAGTCTGGCGCCCGGCAGGGTCGCGAACGTCACCGCAGCAGCCCGCCCCTTCTGATCCGCAAATGTCGCAGCGGCCCGCGGTTCGTCGTGGTTCTCGATGAAGCGCACGAGCTTTTCCTGGTAAAGCAGATCGGCGCAGAGATGCAGCCGCACGCTTTCTGCCGGCTCATGCTCAAGGCGATCGTAGAGCCGCTTGTCGTAGCAGTAGTCGAACCCCTGCT
>DAISKX010000055.1:0-11603 GCA_036820725.1 Nitrospiraceae bacterium | reverse complement strand
CGAGCCAATGACCGGGCCACCCTCCATCGCGAGCGCTGTTCGGAGGTCCCTTCGAGTGTGTCCACGAGCGATTTCTGGGAAGGCGGATGGTTCGATTATCCGGACAAGGAACGGGCGCTTCTGGCGCTTGAGCAAGCTGGAACGACAGAGGAACGGCGCTGTCCCTTGTGCAAGCCATGAGCACGGAATTCTGAATTTGAATGATGAGTTGTGAGACTTCAATCCTGAGCACTAATCCTATACAACCGTCGATAACGCGCGACGTTCCGGTCGGAACTCAGAGCGTCAACTTATAATTCAGCACTCAGAATTCATCATTCAGCATTTCCTGTCGCCATGCCGCGATTTGCGATCCTCCTCACCACCCTCGTGTGGGGCGCGACGTTTCCTGCTACCAAGGCCGTACTTGAACAAGTCCCGCCTTTGACCTTTCTTTTTCTCCGGTTTCTCCTCGGCACAGCAGTGGTCTTTTCGGTGGTATGGATCAGTGGACGGTCCATTCCACGAGACCGGTTCACCCTCAAAATCAGCCTCATTGCGACCGTTTGGCTGTTTCTTGGCTACGTGCTTCAAACGGTCGGACTCCGCTACACCAGCGCGTCGAATTCAGCGTTCATTACCGCACTCTATATCGTGTTTGTTCCTCTCTATTTGAAACGATTGAATGCGCGGGTCTGGTTGGGAATAGGGCTCGCCCTATTGGGATTGTGGCTGCTGGTCAAGCCGTCGGCCGATGTGAATGTCGGCGATGTTCTGACGGTGGGATGCGCGGCGGCTTTTGCCGCCCACATTGCCTGTCTGGAGCGGTTCACCCGTGTGGCGGACCCGCTCGCGGTCTTCTCGTGGCAACTCGTCTTCGTTACGGTGGCGATGACAGGGATGATGGCCTGGGAGTCACCGGCTCCGAGCGCGTTCGAACCGACACCCGTTTTTCTTGTCGCCCTGGGAGTGACCGGCGTATTGGCCACTGGTGCGTTTGCGGTACAAATATGGGCCCAGCGGTTGGTCCCGGCTCAGCAGGTTGCGTTGCTGTTCTCAATTGAACCGGCCTACGCTGCCTGGCTGGCCTGGTTGTTCCTCGGAGAATCAATGGATCCACAGGGATGGATCGGCAGCGGCTTCATCCTCGCCGGGGTCGTGGTTGGTTCTCTCCTTCAACCGTCGATTGTCCGGCCTGAATCCCTCGCTGCTGAATCGGCTCACATTGCATGAGGAGGTAACGTGGTATGGCGCAGAAGTTTGGAAATGGACGGTGGGTCGAGGAGGGGTTTCTGGACAACCGAATACCGGGCACTGTGGTGGGAAAGGTGACCTTTGCCTGCATAGGACGGGTGGAGGTGTTCCTCGCCGGTGATTTTCGTGGTGAGATCGCGGGGCAGGCAATTCGATTCCGCAATAGTCAATACGAGGATGAGGAGATCGCCGGACAGGTGCTGAGCGATGTTGAGTCGCCTCAAATCGGTGATGTGAGTCTCATTTCTTTCGACCCTCACCCTCATCTTTCGCCGCACCCGTATATCGAATGGTTCTCACTCAGGAACAATCACTATCGCATCGAACTTGCGCCCGAGGATGCGTGGATTGCGAATGAGGCCGATCTGGCCGGAATGAACGGTGAAAGCCAGAGAATACGTGACGCCTTGAGCGGGTTGCACAGACCGGAGGAGGGCCGAACGGAGTCCGATTGGGTGTAGTGCCGGGGTGGGTCGATATTCTTGAGGACGCTAAGCGGCTTTACTTTTTCCCTCTCGCACGTGCATCGGGACGTCACGGACGTCCCAAACCAGCCCCATCGCTTCCATCGCTTTCAGAGTGTAATAGGTAATGTCGATCTCCCACCAGTAGAAACCTTGGCAGGTGGACGCCGGGTAATAGTGATGGTTGTTGTGCCATCCTTCCCCGAGCGTAATCAGCGCCAGCCAGAAATTATTACGGCTGTCGTCTCCGGTTTCATACCGTTGGAACCCGTATTGGTGCGAGAGCGAATTGATCGTGCAGGTGCCATGGACGAGGGCGACCGTCGAAATGAAAAACCCCCAAATCAACATCTGCGGACCGTTGGTTCCAAGACCAGGCGCGTAGGCTTCAAGGAGGGCCCCAAGTCCGAACATGCCGAAGCCGGTCAGAGTTGGAACCAGAACGTCAAATCGATCTAAAAATCGCAGTTCTGGAAATTTCGCAAAGTCCCCTATGCTTTTCAGTCGAGGCGCAAAATGGGTTTGGGATGTAAACCACCCGATATGTGACCAGAGAAATCCGCCATGCCTGGGTGAATGCACGTCATCGGTGCTGTCCGATGCGATATGGTGATGACGATGGTGGCCTGCCCACCACAAAGGACCCCGCTGCGCGCAGGAGGCTCCGAGCACCGCAAAGGCAAATTGGCATGCGCGGCTCGTCTTGAACGTGCGATGCGAAAAATATCGATGGTACCACCCCGTGATCGCGAACATGCGAAGGAAATAAAACGCGCCCGCTACTCCGACGGCTGTCCAACTCCATCCTACCCAAAACACACCCAGACACATCACATGAACAGCGACAAGAGGCACGCAACGCAGCCAATCGACACGGGGAGGGCCCTCTACCCGGAAGTGCTCCAGGCCTGCCCAAGAATCAAACCAGCGTAATACCGTCAACCAGAGGTCCGGTCCTTTTGACAGGGGCAGGGCACGTATGTCGCTCATGGCACCTCCGTTGGATATGGGATCGGCGATGGACGTTTAGTGTAGCGCCGTCGTCCCGATCAGACTGTCAAGACACCGCGGCGCTTGGTGAAAAAGACGTGTGGGGCCGCTGGGCCGATGTGGTACAGATTACTTATGAGACTTGACCTGCTAGCAGATACAATTGTGACAGCGCATTATACATAATTCGGTCAGAAAATGTAGAAATTTTTTCAGGGCCTTTTTCGCAGCAACTCATGTGATTGTACCCCAAATCGCTCCTCTGTCCATTTTCTAGCCAAACTCTAGCTAAAACCCATTGGTTGTTGGCGGGTTTCTCCGCTTCCATGCGTCCGCAGATTTGACACTCCTTCAAGCTCACTACTAGAATGCGGCCTTCCATGAAGGATCGTTTTCTCAGAGCATGTCGTCGGGAACCGGTCGATTGTACACCGGTGTGGTTCATGCGGCAGGCCGGTCGCTACATGTCTGAGTACCGCGATCTTCGCGCCAAGCACTCGATCCTTGAATTGTGTAAGACTCCCGAGTTGGCCGCGCGCGTCACGCTTCAACCCATCGACCGATTTCCCTTAGACGCCGCGATCATGTTTGCGGATATTTTGTTGCCCCTCGAGGCCATGGGTCTGCAACTCGAGTTCGCCGAAGGTGAAGGCCCGGTCATTCATAATCCCGTCCGCGATCGGGCAGGTGTCGAACGATTGAAGATGATCGACGGAGATGAATTGCAATATGTCGCAGAGGCCATTGCAGTCGCACGGCGCATGTTGAGCGGGCGCGTTCCGTTGATCGGATTTGCCGGAGCTCCGTTTACGTTGGCGAGTTACGCAATTGAAGGTGGAAGTTCCCGGAATTATGTGCTGACCAAACAGATGATGTACCGTGAGCCGGAAGCGTGGCACCGTTTGATGGACAAATTGGCCCGGGTCGTGGTCGGCTACCTGCGCCGGCAGATCAAGGCGGGGTCGCAAGCAATCCAGATTTTCGATAGTTGGGTGGGCTGTCTGTCCGCCGGCGATTATGCGGAATACGTGATGCCTCATGTCCAGTTGATTTTCGAAGGACTGAAGCACGAAGGCGTACCGATGATTCATTTCGGCACCGGCACAACGGCAATCCTGGGAGCGATGCGAAAAGCCGGGGGAACCGTCATTGGCATCGATTGGCGCGTGCCCCTCGATGACGCTTGGGCAACCGTCGGACATGATATTGCCGTGCAAGGAAACTTGGATCCGGTCGCTCTGTTCGGACCTCCCCACGAAATTGAACGCCGCGTGGAGGACATTTTGCGAAAGGCGGGCGGGCGACCCGGCCATATATTTAATCTGGGCCATGGGATTTTGCCGCAAACACCTGTCGATCACGTCGCCGCCACGGTGGAGATGGTACACAAGCTGAGCATGCGATGAGTCGTGAAGCGGCGTAAGATTCACTAAGCGTCATGTGGCAACCGTCATCCGTCAACCGGCATGTGTGAAGAAAACAAGGGGCTCTTACCCCACGATTGACGCCTGACGGTTGACGGTGTTCCGAAAGACGAGCTAGGAACGACGAATAACGAGGAAGATGCCCGGACCGCAACGACCGATAGCGATATTATTGATGGCAATGGGGGGGCCTGATCGGCTCGAAAGCGTCGAACCATACCTCAAGGATGTCAGAGGTGGTCGTCCCACGCCGACTGAATTTGTGGAAGAAATCCGCGAACGATATCGTCGCACGGGAGGGAAATCTCCCGTGCTGGACATTACGCGGAGTGTGGCCTGGCAGCTGGAGCAGAAACTGAACGGGCCTGGTGGAGAACGGTTCCGCTGCTACGTCGGGCTGCGCCATTGGCATCCCTTCATCAAGGAGACCTATGCCGAGGCGATCGACGACTTTCCCGAACGTATCATCGGTCTTTGCATGGCTCCGCAGTATTCCGCTTTGAGTGTCGGCGCCTATATGAAAAAAATTGAAGAAGCTCGACAAGCCATGGCGGATGAGACTCCGCTCAGTTACGTGGCCAGCTGGCACCGGCATCCGAGGTTGATTCAGGCAATTGCCGACAATGTTCAGGCGGGACTGCAGAAATTTTCGCCCGACATACGGGCACTCGTGCCGATTCTGTTCACGGCGCACAGCCTCCCGGAGCGTATCGTGGAAATGAACGACCCTTATCCGGAGGAAGTTCGGACCACGGTCAAAGCGGTGTGTGATCAATTGGGAACGGTGATGGCTCGTTTTGCGTACCAGAGTCAGGGACGTTCCGGAGAAAAGTGGTTGGGTCCTACCATTGAAAATGCTTTGGAGGATTTACACCGTGAAGGGCACCGGCATGTCCTGGTCGCCCCGATCGGATTCATCTGTGATCATATCGAGACTTTGTACGATCTCGACATCGAACTCAAAGAATCCGCCGGTCACAAAGGGATGCAGCTTGAACGGATTCCGATGCTGAATGCATCCCCTCCGCTCATCGAGATTCTAGCATCCGTGATCGAGACTCACGAATCGTCCCCTGTCCGTTAGCATCAATCGGATGGTGAAAAAATCTGTAAGCTGTGTGCGACGCGGCCTTCTAGGCAGAAGACACGGTCACCCGAGTACCCATGAGACGCTGCGCACGCAGATCCCCCGATCGAGAATATTCCATCCGATAGTGGTCCAATTGTCGTCATCCAATAACATCCATTCACCCTCCTTCTAATCCGTGGGTACCCCCAGATCAGTCGTTGTGGTAGGCGGTGGTATTTCGGGTCTTGCCACGGCCTTCGCGCTTCAGCAGGAAGCAGCCAAAGCAGGCCTCTCGCCGACCTGCACGGTGCTCGAGTCGACCTCTTCGTGGGGAGGCAAAATAGTCACTCATCGCGTCGGCGAGTGGGTCATGGAAGCCGGACCCGATTCCTTTCTGTCGCAAAAGCCCTGGGGACTGGAATTATGCGAACAGTTGGGCCTTAACGGACAGTTGATCAATACGAATCCAATGGAGAAAAAAGCCTTCGTATTTTCGCGTGGGCGTTTGCATGAATTACCGGAAGGGCTGGTGACGTTTGTGCCCGGGCAATTGGGTCCGTTTCTACGCAGTGGATTGCTTTCATGGCATGGCCTGGCCCGAATGGGATTGGACCTGGTGCTCCCGAAACACCGGGCAGCGGAGGATGAATCGCTCGCGCACTTCTTCCGCCGGCGTTTCGGTGCCGAGGCGTTCGAGCGTCTCATGGAGCCTTTAATGGCCGGTATCTACGCCGGTGATGCAGAGCAGATGAGTCTTCGTGCGACCTTTCCCCGGTTCTATGAGCTGGAACAACAATACGGGAACATCATCCGCGGCATGATGGCGAGCCGGCGAGCCCGGACGAAGACGGCGGGTGCGACGGCATCTCAACGGACGATGTTCGTGACGCTTCGCGATGGATTGAGCGAGTTGGTCGCTGCGCTTGTGGACCGCTTGCGCCGGGAAGGGGGCATCCTTCGCTCCGGTGTGCGCGTTGCGGCTCTGCGGGTCCGCTCCCATCAACTCGGACGATGGATGTATGACGTCGTATGTGAAGACGGGACGGCTCTGTCCACGGATGCCTTGGTACTGGCAACCCCGGCCTATGTGGCCGCAGATCTGGTTCGGCCTCTGAGTCCCCTTGCCGCTGGACTGATGGAGCAGATACCGTATACCTCGACTGCGACGGTCTCACTCGTCTATGACACCCATACAGTACAGACTAGGCTTGAAGGCTCCGGATTTGTCGTTCCCCGCCGAGAAGGGCGGGATCTTCTTGCTGCCACGTGGACGTCCCTCAAATGGCCGCATCGTGCCCCGCCTACGGATCTGTCGGTGCGGTGCTACGTGGGAGGTGTCGGACGCGAATCGATTCTTCAGTCTGATGATGCATCGCTTATCGATCGAGTACGTCGAGAACTCAAGGTCATTGCCGGATTGGATTCGGCCCCGCGATATGTGGAAGTGAACCGTTGGGTTCGCGCCATGCCACAATATAGACTCGGCCATATGGAGGGTGTGAGCCGGATTGAGGCGGCATTAGGTCGCTATCCGGGTCTTGCGGTCACCGGCGCCGCCTATCGTGGAGTCGGCATTCCGGATTGCATAAAAGAGGGGAATTCGGCTGCCGCGAATATCATCGAATACTTACGCACACCAGCCGCGTGAGGAGTAAGACGAACTGGCTTCATCACAAGGCCAATTTCTGATACAGACACCCGTGCGTTGACACAGTACATGAGGAGAGCCCCATCGTTATGGATACGACATTGACCATCACCGACGTGACCGGACCATTTCGCGAACCTCGGGAATCCGTGTTCTCGTTTGATTATTCGATTCAACGTCCCACATGGGCGACACCGTTTGCCGTTCGTGTCAAGGTTGCCGTGATCGAGGAACTGGACGTCGTCAAGAACAAGATCATGGGGACGGTGGGGGGGACACCCGGACAGCAAATGCTGCTCAATCGACTGCTTACGCGGCATATCGCCGATCAAAAGCTTCGGATAGGAGATAGTGAAGGGATGTTGTCAGAACGCCGTGATGTCCTGATCGCTCCGTTTGTCGGTCCCCTGGCCTATCTCTTTCCTAAATTGGATGGATGGGTGGAGGCCGAACAGGCTTCTATACGCGAAGAAATTCGCAAGGTTGTTGGCCTCTGACGTGGACTCACGGGTTCTGTGATAAGGGTGGAGGTTGTATCGAATGCCGGAGACGAAATCCCCAACCGAGTGCGGCTTTTCCGCACGTTGTTCACGTGTTAGGTATGAGATGAAGGGGGCGCCCAAGGATTGTTACACCTGGCAAAGTAGACATCCCTGCTCGGTTCATCGCGAACCCCGCTGGAGATCAAAGCATCGGCTGTTCCCCCTTCCGACTGATCAAAAGACGCGTCGATAATGTTTGGAATGGATTCCCGAGTCATCCGCAAACCCCAACGATCCGGAGTCGGGATTTCCGGTATCGTTCAAGTCGATCCGGTAATGCCCTCGCACCTGCTCCATTCCGACTTCAAACGGCACTGACTGCGGATACAAATCTCCCGGTGCATGAGCGCCACGCGACAGCGTGCGGACTGTATCAGGCTTGGCATAGATCGGATCGGAAAAGACATAGATGTCGGCGATCGCGTGTCCGCCAAGTTTGTGGCCAGGACTGGTTTCGGGCATTAATGACGAAAGAGTTTGACCCAAGCGGGCTTGCCGGAAGCGTTTGAGCAGGCCGACAATCTGACTGTTGGTCGTTTCGGCAGGAACGACGATACTGATCGCATTGACGTCGGCTAAAGCCGCCTGCACTTTGTACATCACGGGGGCCGCATCCGGATCCTCCGTGACCACCTGAGAAATTTCCGGCCCCGTCGCCTGCTTCTGCTTGCCGCTGGGAACCGCCAGCGCGATGAGGAGCCACATCGTGAGGATGACTCCGAAGACCACGACGAGCGGGTGCAATCCCGCCCGTTTCCCTTCCTGATAGGGGCTCTGTTCGTCACTCATCGGTTAGGTGTCCTTGGAATCCAGGGTAGTGCCGGCGTCTTGGCGATCATTGTCGGCCAAAGCCTTGGCGGTCTCCCAGTGGCGGTCCATTTCCTCAAGAGAGAGCTCACTCATCGAACGGCCTGCCCTGGCCGCCTGATCTTCGATATATCGGAAGCGCTCGGCAAACCGGTTCGTGGCCTGTCGAAGCGCGTCCTCCGGATTGACTTTGAGGTGCCGTGAGAAATTGACCAGAGAAAAAAGAACATCGCCGAATTCTGCGGCCACGGCGTCCTGTTGCCGAGGAACGGGGAGCGGCTCGGATGAGGTGGTGTCCGCTTGTTCATGCCGGGAATTCCACGCATCACGCAACTCGTGCAATTCCTCTTCGATTTTGTCGAACACCTGTTTCAATCCCTGTGGATTATCGGGCCAGTCGAAACCGACACGTGCCGCGCGTGCCTGTATTTGAAAGGCCCGAAGGAGGGCCGGTAGCGTCTTGGGAACATCTTGGAGCACGGATTCCGATTTCCCCGAAGCCTGACGTTCAGCGCGTTTGATTTCTTCCCACCGATGGACGACTTGATCGGCATTCATTGTTTCTTTACCGGAGACGGGATCGTGGAACACATGCGGGTGGCGCCTGACGAGTTTATCGGCAAGCTGTTGAACGACATCGTTGACCGTAAACGTGCCCTCTTCGGTCGCGATCTGACTGTGGAACAAGACTTGGAGAAGTATGTCCCCCAGCTCTTCCTTCAGCTTGGTCGTCTCCCGCTGATCGATGGTCTCGAGAACTTCATACGTTTCTTCGAGGAGGTAGGGTCGCAAAGATTCATGGGTTTGCTTACGGTCCCAGGGGCATCCACCAGGCGCCCGAAGGGTTGCCATGATTTCCACGACGCGATTAAAAGAATCCGACATGCGTAACAAGCCTCCGCGCCCCATTATACTGACTTCTTTCAGGGCTTCAACGGGTTCGTGCAGGTTGCGGAGTCAAGAAGCCTATGGTAGGGTACCTCTCGCTGCGCGAGCGATGCGTGAGGGTAATCATGAGTAGCGAAGAAGAACAAGGTTTCGTCATTCGTGATCGTCGCGGCCGCGGGGAGCCGCTCTCGCCTGCAAGTCCGACGCCGGCATCGCCTGCCTCATCCACTCCTTCGATGGCTGAGGAGCATTTCTCAGATGCTTCCTACGACACCCATTTCCCGGCAACCTTTTCTTCATTTGTCATCTCAATGGGTACGTCCGCGCTGATGTTGATGGGAGAGCAGTTGAGCCCGCAACAACAACCGGGCCCTGTTAATTTGCCGCAGGCCAAGGAAATTATCGATCTTCTCTCGATGCTTGAAGAGAAGACACGCGGCAATTTGACGGCGGATGAACAGGGTGTGCTGACCGATATGCTATACGCATTGCGTATGAAGTTTGTCAGTCTGTCTCCAGGGCAGCAACCCACCCGGACCCCGTGACCGCGGCAACCGGCCATACCTGAACCACAGCGCCCGACCTCATGCTCCCGTGAGATTTCCACCGTGTGGCCAGAGCCGACGCGGGTACAGGGGGTTCGAATTTCCGCACAAGTCCCTTTTGAGACTCTCCACGAAATTCGCTATAGTGTCATATCACCATAGCGGCAGGGTACACATCAGTCGGAGCGTTCCGTGAAGATGTCAGAGGATTCCGGTCGGGACTCGCACGTTCGGTCGGACAGCCAATGGGAGCGCCCTTGTCAGACAATCTTGTAGCGCGCGCGCGCCTCACGGACTCCCAGCCGGACGGTGAGCCCCGCAAGCCCCATCTCCGCCCTGTATGGATTGTTCTCATTCTCCTCCTGCCCTGCCTGGCCTTGACGGTGTATTATTCTCAAACCGTCGTCCCGAGCGGTGAAAAGTCCGATTCCTTCCTTCCCAGTACCGGTTATGCCTTCGTGTTGTTGCTCGTCAATTTGGATCTCATCGGGTTTGTCGTTCTGACTCTGCTGCTCTCGCGAAATCTGATCAAGGCCTATTTTGAGCGGCGTCACCGCCTGGTCGGTTCCGGATTTCGTGCGAAGTTGGTCGCGGCCTTCATCGGCTTCGCCTTGATTCCCACGGTGCTGCTTGCCCTCGTCGCGAGCGGCTTGGTGAACAAGGCGGTCGATGTCTGGTTCAATGATCAGATTGAACATGTGATGAAAGATTCTTATGAGGTGGCTAGGATGCACCATGCCGGCCACGTGACCCTTGCCATCAATAGCGCGCGCGCGATCAGCCATGAGATCTTTCGCGAGGAGCTCTTGTCTCCGGAACAGCGGGATCTCCTCGTTGCCGCAATTTCCAGAAAGCGGTCGGAATATGGGGTGGCGGGCATCGAAGTCTTTTCAGCCAAGATGGAAACATTGACCAAGGCGCTCAATCCTGAGGTTCCGTCGTCGATTCTCGATTTGCCCATCGGTCAACTGGTGCTGCAAGTGATCAACGGGAAGCAGGAACTGACCTCCGTGCAGGAGGCGCAGACTGGGCGGTTGGTGCGTGCGGGCGTCCCCATTGCCTCCAGCGTCCATCGTGGGGAGATCGATGGGGTGGTGGTGGTCGATGCCTATGTTCCCGAGTCGTTGCTGGGGAAGATGGAGAGTATCGGTCGCCAATATGCCGAGTACAAACAACTCAAGGCAATGAAAAATCCGATCAAGGCCGGGGCCTATCTTCTGGTGGCGGTCATTACGGTGATGATCTTGTTCAGTGCGACCTGGTTCGGATTTTATGTTGCGCGCGGGATCACAGTCCCGATTCAACGTCTGGCGGAGGCTACGAAAGCTATTGCACAGGGCGACTTATCCGTGCGCATCCAAGCCAAGGCGACGGACGAAATCGGGACGCTCGTGGAATCGTTTAACCGTATGACGGAAGATCTGCAGGGGAGCAAATCCAAGCTGGAGGAGGCGAACGTCTCGCTCCGGCAGTCGAATCTGGAATTGGACCGACGGCGCGCCTACACGGAGACCGTCGTCGATACGATTGCGGCCGGACTGATTTCAATCGATCGCAACGGGATGATCACGACATTTAACCCCTCGGCCGAGCGCATTCTTGGATTGTGGGCGGACCGTTTCCGCGGACGTTCAGCCAATGAAGCCTTCAAGGAGTTCAGCCTCGACCTTTTTCAATCTGTGTACGATCGGATGCAAACCGATCAGCGAGAGAATCTTGCGGTGGAAGGGCAACTTGACCTGCAAGGCAGATTTCTCACCATCGGCGTGCATTGTTCCCGGATGAAGGATGAGTCGAGCAAAGACTTGGGATTCGTGCTGATCTTTGAAGATCTGTCCGAGCTCATTAAGGCACAAAAAGCGGCGGCATGGCGGGAGGTGGCACAGCGGATCGCGCACGAAATCAAGAATCCGCTGACGCCCATTCAGTTGTCAGCCCGGAGGCTGAGGAAAAAGTTCCAGGACAAGGCGCCGGACTTCGACCGTATTTGCGA
>DAISKX010000054.1:0-11834 GCA_036820725.1 Nitrospiraceae bacterium | reverse complement strand
AGGGAGGTGTCTATGAAATCAGGGGAGGGTCAGGATCTATTCAGACGTGGACTCACCTGATGACTCCCATTTTTTGTAGAAGATACACGGTCAATACACACAGGGCGAGAATAAGGCTTCCAAACGCGAGCCATTTGGACCTCCGATCCTTCGAGTCTGTCTTACTGAAGCGTTTGGACGAGTATCGGTGGGGTGTGTTCATTTTGGGGAACTACTCCTGCTTGGCTTTTACTACTAAGTTCTGGCTTGTGCAAGCGGCTAGTCTGCATTATTTATGAGGGTTCGTGACGAAACCGCCGCATAACGTGTTCCTCGTGAGGTGAGGACAACGTCAACCGTCAAGCGACGTGAAGAAGAGAAGTGCCGTTCTCGATTGACGAATGACGTCTGGCGATTGACGTGGTGCATTAGGCGAACGCCGAGATACGAGCGACGCTTCACGAACGACGAATGACGGAGATCGGCATAGCGGCGTGGCGACGGTTGGAGTAGAAGCCTTTATGAATAATGCGGGCTAAATCTCTGTGGGGAGCGGGTTGACTTGCAAAGGGGTCCTCCTTGTCTTACACCGATGATCAAAATGGACTCTCTGAAATGACCCCAAGCCTTTGTAAAATGTACACGCTCAATAATCCCATAGCTAGAATGAAACTACCCGCAGCGAGCCACCTGTACCAACGATTGTTCGAAGCCGTTCTACTAAAGGTGTCAGAGTAATGATTCGGCCCATTCATTGACTGATTCTCCTTTCATCCAAGGGTTTCTGGTCCGAACCGGGGTCCGGCACGCGCGTGACGCTGGCAGTTCCCTATCCCTTTTGATGAGTGGATAGCGCGCCTAGTGCCTGGAGGGCACCAATCATCGCGTTAACTGCTGCGAGAGTGAGTAGGAGGACCTTCCACAGGCAGCGTGATATGGAAGGCAGTACCCACGCCTAGCTCGCTTTCAACGGTGATGCCGCCTCCATGGGCATTGATCACATCTTTCACAATTTTCGTCCCTAGCCCCGTCCCGCCGATCTTTCGGCTGATCGCGCGGTAGGTGAACAGACTGGCCAGGACTTCGGCGGTCATTCCTTTACCGGTGTCGGTGACAGACAGACATACGCTCGTCCCCGCCGGGTTTGTGCGGCCGCACACTGTTATGGAACCACCAGGCGGTACTTCTGGAATCGCGTTGTTGACCAGGTTATAGATCGCATTGAACAGCCGGCTCTCATCAGCCTGAATGACAGGGAGGGTATCGAGTCCATCCCCGCGCAGCACAACCCTGCGTTCATCGGCAAGGATACGGAGAGCCGCGTACACACCTGACACAACGTCTGAAATTCGGCAGGGAGCAAATTCCGGCAGCCGGGTAATGCCCTTGACCGATTCCGCCATCTCCCTTACCCGGTCCTGGATACGCCTGGATCCACGCTGGATCATATCAATGAGTTCCTTTGTCAGGTCTCTACTAGGTTTAAGATTGTCGGTCCCACTCTCCGACAAACGTCCATAGCACTCCTTGAGTTCTTGCTCAAGGAGTGTTGCCCCGCTCACGATCGGCATGAGCATATTCTTGATATCGTGACCAATGTCTCCCAGCAGTCTCGCCACCTCGGCCAAGGCTTCGGCTTGGCGCAACGCTTCTGCTGTCTGCTCCCGGTCCACGAACTGACCGACTTTGATTCCGATGTCCGCCACCATATCGAGGATATCCTGATCCGGCACACGGATCTCATGGCTGAAAAACTCGATGACTCCATAAATGCGTTCGCCTTTACGGACCGGAAATGCAACCGCACTATGCAGTCCGACTCTGGCCGCCATCGAGGCGCGGCGGAAATTTGGGTCTCTGGCCACGTCAGGAATCCAGATGGGGCTGCCACTCGCCCAGACATGACCAATAAGACCAACACCTCGTTGAAAGGTCCGTTCACGGCTATCCTCGCAGAACGCGGGCGCTCCAACTTGCGGAGCATGCCAGAGGTCAATAAAGCGGAGCACATCAGCCTGCTCATCCACGTTCCAGAACATGCCCAATTCCCAATCGAGGCTCTCACCGATAGCTCGGAGGATTTCCTGTCCTGCGTCTTTCAGGGTCGCAGAATCGGCCAACACCCGTGTCACAGCGTATTGGGCAACGAGGCGGCGTTCGGCACGCGCTGTTTGAGCCAGGGTGTTGGCGAGGTCACCTATCTCATTCATGGTTCTTCCCCAAGTATCCTCGATTGTGATGTCCCGAGAGTCTCTCGGCGGACCAGGAAGGCGTCATGGTCTTCATGGAGGTCCGCTAGGAATAGGCAAGGCAGCACGCTATGACGGGCGCACAGAACGGAGCAGGCGAGCTAACTGACCTTCAAGGAAGCCTCTACCGCAGTTTCTAGTTCGCCAAGGTCGTAAGACCCTGCGACTTGTGTTGGAAGTTTGAGGACCCTATGCAATCCGAAGGAGTGCGAGGCACCTACGCTGGTCACTTGTGAAGGACCGGATAGTGCGATGACCGACCCGTTATACCCGTCGTCGCGGAGATTCTGGAGGACGAGGCTACCAGCAGGATTATCAAGATACATATCCAGTACGACGAGATCGGGCTGAGACTCTTTCATCTCTGTCTTGACATCCGTCCGGTGTGGGGGGACACACACTGCGTGCCCCTTGGCCTCTAGTGACTTCGCGATTTGCTCTCGGAGGTCTGCTCGATGTGTCAACAGCATGATCATGGCGGCTCCTTTTTTTCTCACGAACGGTAAAAATAAACTATTGATATGCTATGACACCAGCGGAAGGGCCGTCTAGTCGAAAGTGCTCATTGTGTGCAATACATGAGAGTGACGATTCATCACGATCCTCCTCAGGACTCGTCATCACTATCGTCAACAGTCGCAAATCATGATGTCAATACTACCAGTCGGGCCATTCGAATCGTTGAAAGCAAGATGCCATTTGTGCCCTTGCGGACATTGCTGATGCACGATAAGGCGTTCTTCTGTATCCTTTCCGAGAGGGATTCTGAGTTCACGGAGATCTTCGATATCACAGATATCGCAGATAGCCATAGTGATTTCTCTCACCAGATTTCGTCATACATCCAAGCTTTTGTTTCAACCCAGCGCCGCCTGCATCGACTCGTTGAGGGAGATGAGATTGAGTCTGCACCAGCGCCCTTGTTGACGCCGTGCCACTCGATGTGGCTCCCTCGCGCCGGAAATTCAGTGCTTCACAGAGCGATCCTGCTTCCCGTCTGCGCAGGTGAAGAACCTCGCCGTATAACGCCCCGTGCCCGTCAGTTTTTTGTATCAAGTGGAGCGTGGGACACGAGGAGGAGTTTTCCACCCAAATAGGATCGATGTAGCGCAATCACAGCCTTCGCGGCTTCCCCCAGACTCGCCATTTCCACTGCGCCGACACACAATGATAAGGCTGTGTCAGGTCTCATAACATTGAGCGAGAGGACATTCCCGAACTTGGAAAACATGCCTTTGAGTTCCTGTTCGCCGACCGATGTGAGAAGTCCATCAATGTGTAGCGTGGAGCTCATATGATCTTTTCCCTTCTGTGCGATTGGATTGGACAAAAGTTACCATGAAGGGGTGAGTGTACGCAGAAAGTACGAAGCCGTCTGATCAAAATGGCTCACTAAAAGTTCATGTCCCGCCACGACTCATGCCGAGTGGTATGTCGGGGAATATGGAGGGATAGCCAATCCTGGCGCGTTCTCGAATGCCACCCTGTCCGACCCGATCCTGAGCGGCGGCGTCACTAACGCCCGCATCAATGATCTCGAAGTGTTTGCCGATAACATTCCCTCCACCCCCCTGCGGCTCACGACAACGACGGTCAACATCATCATCCGCTCACCGTCCATGAGCGAAGTCTTTCAACCCTATGGCGGGATGGGTACGGATTATTCTTTGCCACCAGTTCCAAGAATGGGCAATCGAACGTCCATATCAGTCCCGGATTTAATCTCATTGCAGGTGCCCGGTACATCTTAACGCCGAAATGGGCGTTCTTTGGAGAATTCAAGTTCAATCGCGCGACGATCCGGTTTAGCGACATCCGAGGGAATTATGACAGCCAAATTTTTGTCTTCGGGCTGATGTGGCATTTTGATAAGTGAGCCAGGCTTCATCGCCTACAACGACGGATTGCACGTGCACAGCTCCCTCCTCAACGTCGTCCTCCACGACTAGGTTCGCCTTAAATTTCATGTCATTAGGTCGAGCGCGCCAGATCAAGCTGCTCCCGTCCGAATTCTTCACAGCTGAGCACTTTTGATCAGACCGCGCTGTGTCTTCGAGGCATATTGGACTTAACTTTGTGGTTCGTGCCCTCGCCGTCAGTCCGAACACAGGAGGCGCCACCATGACCTGCCGAGTCGCTCGATTACCCCAAGACCTCGCCCGAACGAATTTAGCCTATTGCTGCGAGTGTGGCTCCGCGAATCTGGAAGTGTTCTTTACATCAAAAACCCTTGGGCCGCACCTGTGCCCGATGTGCGTTCAGTCCAAGGCCGAGGGCGGTGTGGCGGAAAGCATGACGCGATCGCCGAGGAGAGGCCGCGTACAGGCCCGTGCCGGCACCTCTCTGGAAAATGAACTGCAGTCCAGCAGAAGAACGTAATAGGCGGAATATAGAAATAGTTTCTGGAAAAGGGACAAGGAGATCGACGTATGAACACATCTCTCTTCAAAAATTTCGGATACGGCTTCTTGGTGGCATATTTGGGGCTTTCGGTCTCGGCCTGTAACACCACGAAGGCTACGGCCGATACGCTCGTCAAGTTTTCATCCAGTACCAGTCCCGGTGAACTGTTCACGAGCGATGGACTCGTGGCGAGGCACCAAAAAGTCAGTTTCTACACGGCCGTCGTGTTTGACAATCTGCAACAGGATCTGGCGCGAGGAGATGGTCAATATCTCACCTCCCTCGGCGTGCTGTTGGAGATCCCGCCCGATCGTCAGCATGAATGGGCTCTGTTCGTCCAAAGCCGGTACTCGGTCCTCTTCGCATCCGACCGTACGAAGGCGAATGTGATGCTGGTAGAATTCGCTCGCGAATTCGCAGCCACTCCCAACATGAGCGGGCCAGGCCGGTCGTAGATGGCCCATGGTCAGCCATGAATCATCGGCGCTCGTGAGTGAGTTCCCAAACCGTGCGGGTTGGTGCAGAAGATCCGGCCAGCCTGCTGTGTAACGGGTCAATATGGCAAGAGTCGTCGACCTATCGAAGCCTCGGCGAGGCGGCTTCTTGAAAAAGATTGTCGCGGGCGCACTCGCCTGCCTCGTGCTCTATGCGATCATTGG
The DNA here is from genome assembly GCA_036820725.1 of Nitrospiraceae bacterium. Classification (GTDB taxonomy): domain Bacteria; phylum Nitrospirota; class Nitrospiria; order Nitrospirales; family Nitrospiraceae; genus DASSBQ01. Next base: position 6,544 of record DAISKX010000054.1, on the reverse strand, counting down.
CTTCTTCGTGATGCCTCTGGTCGCGCGATCTCTCCTCACCACGCACCTCTCGGAGATGCTCCATCGGGATGTCACGATTCAGAGCGTGTCGATCAATCCTTTTGCGCTGACCGTGCAGATCCAAGAGGGTTTGATCACAGAGCCGGTCCACAACCTCGCGTTCGTCTCGTTCGATGAACTCTTCATGGACCTTGAGGCGGTCTCATTGTTGAAGGGTGCACCGGTCGTGCGGGAAATCCGCCTGATAGGGCTACACGCGACGGTTATTCGCCATGAAGACCTGACCTACAATTTCTCGGACGTCATCGAGCAGCTTAGCCAACCGAGCACGAAGCCGTTCTTGTTTTCGTTCAACAATATTCAAATCACGGAGGGAAGCATCACCTTTGAGGACCGACCCAAGCACACCAGCCACCATGTGTCTGACCTGACTCTTGCCATCCCTTTTATCTCCAACCTGCCTCACTCCGTTGAGATATTCGTCCACCCCGCATTCCAGGCCGACATCGATGGAACTCCGATCACTTTGGTGGGAAAAACGAAGCCCTTCAGCCCCTCGCGTGAAACGGCCGTCGATGTCGATATTCATCAGGTTTCACTCCCACGGTACGTTGAGTACTTTCCGGCAGAGATCGGCTTCAAGCTCGTGGCCGGCACGCTCGACACTCAACTCTCGCTGTCCTTCCTACAAACGGAGGGGAAGTCGCCCGCGCTGATCTTGTCCGGGCAGGCCGGGATCAACCGGCTCGCCGTGACGGACGGGCATGATCGCCCAGTGCTGACCCTCCCGCGAGTTGACATCGAGGTCGAATCCATCGATGTCTTCGCGAAGAGCGCGAGCGTGACAAACCTGTCTCTGCAATCTCCCGACGTGCAACTCCGGCGGGATCAGCATGGAATTGTGAACCTGCAGTCCCTGGTTCCCAAGAAGGGGCCGAAACAAGCCGCGCTGGACCAGTCGAGCGCGGGTCTTGAAAGCAAGGAGACACCACTCAGGATCCGCGTGGCTGAAGCACAGGTGACCAATGGAACCGTCACCTTCATCGATGAAGCGACCGAAAGCCCATTCCAAACCACGCTCGACACGATTGCAGTCGCTGTTCACCATTTTAGTACTGAGCCGTCCCAAGCAGCCGAGGTGGACGTCTCACTCAAAACTGACACCGGCGAGACCTTGAAGCATCGCGGCATAGTGACCGTGGGTCCGCTCACGGCTCAGGGGTCTCTCGAGCTGCAGCGAATCGCGTTGAAGCGGTACAAGCCCTATTATGGCCACTCCTTCCTGTCCACCATCGAGGACGGCTTCCTTGATGTGTCGGCCGGCTATGTCTACAGCGGGAAGGACGGGGGGCCGATCACGGTCTCAGACATGGCCGCCAAGCTCACGGCGCTTCGGTTGAAACAACGTGGTGAGAGAGCTGAGTTTTTGAAGATCCCGGTCTTATCGATCAAGGACTGTGAGCTCGATCTGAGAAAACGGTCGGTGGTGATCGGTGACCTGTCGAGCACGAACGGACGAGTGGTCGTCAAGCGGGAGCGCGATGGGGCGCTGAATCTGAGCCGGCTGTTCGCTCCTCCGACAAAAGTTGTAGTGACACTGGCAGGTGTAACGTTACAGACACGACTGTCAGTTTCTTCTCAGACCTGGGTCATCCAAGTGAATCAGTTTGCTCTGGACCGGTATGGCGTCAAGCTGGAGGATAACGTGCCGTCTGTGCCGGTAACCGTCGTCGCAGAACCCTTGAGTATGGCGATCACGCATACCAGCACCGCCAAGGATAGCAAAGCCCACGTGTTGCTTCGCACGACCGTCAATAGGACTGGGACAGTTTCAGCGGAGGGATGGATCGGGCTGCGTCCGCTCGCCGCGAATGTCAATCTGAGCGTCGAGGGATTGGACGTCGTCCCATTCCAGAGCTATGTTGCGGACCGGGTCAAGGTCGTGGCGACAAGCGGCGCGCTGTCCAGCAAAGGGACTCTCACCCTGTCGTCCGGTCAAGACGATCAGGTAGCCGCGGCCTTTACTGGAGACGCCTCACTGAAAAAACTGACGACTGTTGATCGGACACATGCGGAGGATTTTCTCAAATGGGACTCGCTCTACCTCGGGGGCATCGAGGCGGGGAACAGACCCGCTCACATCCAGGTTCAGGAAGTGGCCTTGACGGACTTCTACTCTCGGATCGTCGTCGATACTGATGGCACCTTAAACGTCCAGGAAGTCCTTCACGGTGAACCAAGATCGCCTGAGGTCGCTGAAGCCGAGGCGGCATCGACAACGGTATCCGGTCTTGAGTCACCGGCAGAACAGACAAAGGCGAGGATTGAGTTGGTCACGTTACAAGGGGGACGCATTGACTTTTCGGATCGCTACATCAAACCGAGTTTCTCCGGACTCCTCACGGATATTGGTGGAAAGATTTCCAGGCTCTCTTCTGAGGCCGATCAGCAGGCGGATGTCCGCTTGCAAGGCTCGCTCGATCGGACGTCTCCGCTTGAAATCACGGGGAAGATAAATCCCCTGGGCAAGGATCTGTTCGTGGACCTCAAGCTGGATTTTACAGATATCGAATTGACGCGGTTCACGACATATTCCGCGAAGTATGCGGGGTATACGATTGAGAAGGGAAGGCTGTCCCTGGGTCTGAAGTACGTGATCGCCAAACGGAAGCTCGACGCCCAGAATAGCGTGACTCTGAAGCAACTGATCTTTGGGGAAAAGGTGGACAGCCCTGAAGCCACAACGCTGCCGGTGCGGTTCGCCGTCTCTCTCCTCAAGGACCGCCAAGGGGAGATCAAACTGAATGTCCCGGTGAGCGGGTCCTTTGATGATCCTCAGTTCAGTGTGTGGGAAGGCATTGTAAAAGTATGCAAGAGCCTTCTCGCCAAGGCCGCCTCTGCCCCGTTTGCATTGATCGGTGCGTTATTCGAGGCCGGTGGCGGTGATGAACTGAGTCATGTGGAATTCGAGTATGGGAAAGCGGATCTCATGCCCAAGATGGAAACCACGTTGAGAAAGCTCGCGGAGGTTCTCTATGAGCGTCCCGCCCTTAAGCTGAACATGACTGCGCATGTGGACGTGGTCAAAGATCAGGAAGTCCTCCGTCAGCAGCAGTTTGAACGCAAGCTCAAGGCGCAAAAGTTGAATGAGGTGATGAAACAGGGAGCCACATCCGTCTCACTGGAGACCATGATAATTGAAGCGCATGAGTATGCCAAATATCTGAGAATGGCCTATAAGCAGGAGACGTTCCCGAAACCAAGAAACCTCCTAGGATTCGCCAAGGATCTCGACGTGCCGGAGATGGAGAAACTCATACTGACATACATTCAAGTGACCGAGGCGGACCTACGCCAACTTGCGATGCACCGCGAACAACGTGTGAAGGACTATCTCCTCAACGCCAAGATCGAACCGGAACGGATGTTCTTGGTGGGGGCGCAAGTTGATTCTGACGGAAAGGACAAGAAGGAGAGCACGCTGAAGGACAGTCGAGTCGACTTTGTCATCAAGTCATAGGTATGACAACCAAGCAGTGAGAAGGGGCTCGCAAAACCCGCCTCGCTGAACCGACCGTGCGGATGATGAACATTGGCTACGATGGTGGTTTCCATGTGCACAGCTCCCTCCTAAAACTGCATCCTACACGACTGCTTCTCCTTCAATTTCATGTCATCAGATCGAGCGAGCGATCAAGCTGCTCTCGCCTGAATTTTCCAGAACTGTGCAATTTTGACCAGCTACGACCCCTCTAGAAGCGTACGCTGCGCTGAGCTTGTTCTGCGCTGCTGTGATCATTGCGCGAATCGATAGTCGATTGAAGTGCAAAAGTCTAGCGTCCACTGAACAGAGAAAGGAGAAGACGTGATGCCATGCGCACGGTGTGGAGGGTTGGTGATCGCGAACCAGGGGGATTCCGTCGACGATGTCGGTCAAAGGAAGCTCCAGGGAACGAGATGCGTGAACTGTGGGGCTATCGATGATCCTGTGATTCTCGCGAATCGTCTGCGACCGTGTCATGCCCGAAACGATGGTCCCCGCCGCGGCAGAGTCGGCGTGCAGGCCAGAATGACTGGGTTACTCAACGTTGGGAAGTGAAAACTACGGCCGTTCAAAATACCGGGGTGATTTATCAAGAGCCCTTCAGACCTTATCTGATCCGATAGAGGGGACCTTGTAGCGCCAGGAAGGAACCACAAGGAAATTCAGCGTGTCTCTAGCTCATGATCCTGCTGCGGTCGCCGGTACGGCGACTGCAGAGACGTGATTCGGAGGTCTCAGAAGGGAAGCCCGACCATGAAACTGGATTCCACTCTTTCTAATCGGATCCTCAAAGCGGTGGCCGACGCGCCCTGCCGGATTGAGGAGTTGGTCTACGTTTTCCCCGACTTCACGTGGAATCAGGTCTTCCATGAAGTAAATCTTCTGAGCCGGAACGGTCAATTGCGTCTGATCTTAGACGGTCGAGGGGTCATCACTGTCAGGAGACCGGATAAGGTCATGGCCGTGCAGCCTTTAGCTAGCCTGCAGGCCACACGCTAGAAGCCTACTTCATGCATCGCAAGAGATTCACGATGTTCCAGCCACGCTGACTGCCCTATCCGGCGAAGCAATAAACTGACTCACGATGGTGGGGACACACTATGACACCCGACGAGCAAATCACGAAAATGACGACATCGACATCACTGAAACGCTGGTCAGGTTGTACGTCTTCCTGGCGCAAGACTTGGACCGCTGTCTGGATCTTGCTGCACGTCAAACCTATCCGGAGCATGAACTGCAGTCGCATCTTTCGTCAACACGAGCCACAATGATGGAGATGCTCTCGGTGAACCAGGTGGTCAAAGGAAAGGTCGAGCAGGAATGTAATCGGGTGCTCTCGCTTGCTGCCACGTGCCTCACGGACGGAGCTGGAAAGACGGCCGCCATGGACGAATTGAAATCGGAGCGGGCCGTGCTGAAAAATAAGATTATGGCATTGAGCGATTTGCTCGCCGTCTTTCGAGCAGCCTGATGTGAGGCGGAACCGGCCCCCTGGTCATGCTAGTGTGGCAGTCCAACACACCACGGGTCTACGTACTCACACTGAATTCGCCTTCCAGGAAAAATCTACGGTTGTGGACGGGGAAGAGCGTCCATGCCCTGCGCCACTGTTCAGTCAAACAGATCGGCAATGCGCTCATGGAGATGCAGCAGCACGTGGGAGATCTGCAAAACACCATCAGGACGATGGGATCAGGCGGTTAGTATTTCCTGAATCGCTCTCGATAACGTGACGCACCGGTTTGCGTCAGCGGAGGCGGCTGGTCGTATGAAGGGCCGAAGAACGCCCTCACGATCACCAATGATGGCTCCATCTGCACGATGGCAGCAGACAGTAGTGAATATGATCATTTCATATGCCCTTGGTTGTGTGAGCACACATTCAAACTTAATAATGTTCCCGATGAGATTCGATGGGGAGGACCATTAGCGTTACACCACAGTGGGTAGCTCCATTGTATTAATGTAAGGGTTGTTCCATCGGTTCTTTGTACCAAGTGGACCGTGGAATACGAGGAGGAGTTTTCCACCCAAATGGGATCTATGTAGGGCATAGACCTCCTTCTCGGCTTGCCCCAGGCTCGCCATTTCCACTGTGCCGATGCCGGATGATAAGGCCGTGTCAGGTTTGTAAATATTGACCGAGAGGACGTTCCCGAAATTGGAAAACATGCCTTTGAGTTCCTGTTCGTCGACCGATGCGAGAAGTCCATCAAAATGAATCACTTCGTTCCACCAACATCAGGCCCTTCGTTATTGGTCCAGCCGCAGCCTCCGCACGTGTAGGGGAGAGTCTGGACGTTGCATTTTCAGTCAACCGGAAACCACTGAGTTCACCCCGGCTTCCAGAGGTAGTCAACAACGGCCACGATGGTAGCGCGCGACCATTAGACTTAGGAACCCGATCTCAACGAACATGAAATTCGTTTATCCTGATCCTATTTCTCTTGTCGGTTCATGAGTCCCGTACTACCCATGTCACGAGGTGGGCTCAAACAAACAGGGATCTCAGTGGTTTGCAAGTACGTATGAAATCAGGAGAATCGACGCACCTTGAGAACGTGTCTCATGTGGAAGGCGGAGGGATGCTCTTGTTCGTATGTGACTCGATACGGACCTGTATCGGACTCGACGGGCGGCGGCAGGAAGCGGCGTCAAAACGCGTGGGATTGGCAATGGGGGCAGTGTACCGACCGTATACACACATCCGTAATGAGCTTCATTGTCGCTGAGGGGGATGATAGACGGCTTGGTCAGGTAGCGGCAGCTCAGGCATCTCTTGATGCGAGCAACTTGTCGGTAGTACACTTTCACTCCTCAATAGCTAAGTGCTTTATGTAGATTTAGCCTCTCATGCAGGGGAGGTCTATCATGGCACGCAAACGAACCCCGCCGTTCGATCCTCAGACGTTCCTCACCAAAGTCGGCAACGGGAAAACGAGTTTGACGTCCCCCAAAAAACACACGATCTTTTCGCAAGGGGATGCGGCGGAGGCC
>DAISKX010000053.1:0-11904 GCA_036820725.1 Nitrospiraceae bacterium | reverse complement strand
GCCAAGGAGGGCCTCGAGCCCGGCGACGTCAGCGGGGCGGTGGGCACGTTGAAGAAGGAAGGGGCTCTTCTGATCGTGCAGGGTGGCTGCCTGGAGGCCACAGGCCGACCCAGCCAGACCGCGGACACGTTGAGAACGTTACTCCAAGAATTGCGAGCAGGACCTCGGGAACTACAGACGTTTCCAGAGTCGTCTCGGAAAGTGGTCCAGCAAAATGCCGTGAAGCGCGGAAATGCACATGAGCCCTTCCGGATCGACGACCGAATCGCACGATCCCTCGCTCTGACCGTTGAAGGCCGCGCCGCAGTCGATCAGATTTCGCAGCAAGGCACGGGGGAAGAAGTTTCTCAGCTGACTCCGGACCTGCTAAAAGAGGGTGCGTGGAGAACCAAGCGCTTTCGCAAGTACACCATCAATCTTCGCGCGCCCAGAATTGCGGCAGGGAAACGCCATCCTTATCGAGAATTTTTGGATCATGTGCAGCGCATGCTGATCAGCATGGGTTTCAAAGAAATGCGTGGAGAGTTAGTCGAAAGCGAGTTCTGGAATATGGACGCGCTCTTCATGCCGCAATTTCACCCGGCCAGGGACATCCATGATGTCTATTTCGTGAGACAGCCCACGCATGCCAACCAGATCGAACCGGTGTATCTTGAGCGTGTGAAGCAGGCACATGAGAATGGCGGGGCGACTAGATCAACGGGATGGGGTTACCAGTTTGATGAAGAACGGGCCAAGCGCTTGGTCCTCCGAAGCCAGGGGACTGCGGTGTCGGCTCATCAGCTTGCCCGGATGGGCGACCCGTCTGGAAAGCGAGGGGCCACCGTTGGAAAATATTTCTCCATGGCGCGCTGTTTTCGTTACGATCAAGTCGATGCGACACATGCGACTGACTTTTTCCAAGTCGAGGGTATAGTCTTGGGCGAGGACATCAACTTCAGAAGTCTCCTCGGTCTGTTGAACTTGTTTGCGCGGGAAGTCGCACAGGCCAAAGAGGTAAAATTCGTACCCGCTTATTTCCCGTTCACCGAGCCCTCCGTTGAACTGCACGTTCGCCATCCGCAGCTGGGGTGGATGGAATTGGGCGGGGCAGGTCTCTTCCGGCCGGAGGTCACTATCCCCTTGGGTGTCCATGTTCCGGTGATTGCCTGGGGCCTCGGTCTCGACCGGATGGCGATGGTTGCCCTGGGTATTCATGACATTCGAGATCTCTTTTCAGCTGATTTGGAATTCATTCGAACGATGCGGGGCCGGTTCTAGCCGGACGTTATGCCAACCATTTCCATTTATCGTGACGACCTCGAAGCATTGCTCGCTGAAGGCGAACGCGCAACCACATCATGGGGGCTCGATGACCTCGAAACCTGGCTCTCGCTCGTGAAGGGTGAATTGAAAGGACACAACCCGGAAACGGGAGAGTTGCGGATCGAGCTTCAGGATAGCAACCGTCCCGATCTATGGTGCTGTGAGGGGATTGCCCGACAGATCAGAATCAAACGGATGGGCAAGCCGGTGACCTATTCTTTCTTCAAGAAGCCGCCGCATACGACCCGGACGATTGTGGTCGGACCCGGCCTGGAAACCGTCCGCCCTTATGTCGCAGCCTGCGCCGTGACCGGCTATCGCGTGACGGACGATGGGTTGGCGCAGCTGATCCAAACACAGGAGAAGCTGGCGGATATTTTTGGTCGAAAGCGCCGCACCGTGTCGATCGGCCTCTATCGGCTTGCCAACATCGTATTCCCGGTCAGTTATGAATTGGTGAAGCCTGATGCGGCACGGTTTACGCCTCTCGGGATGGATACCGTGATGACGCCGGCGGAAATCCTGCTTGTGCATCCGAAGGGAATCGAATACGGCCGCATCGTCGCCGGGCATGACCGGATCCCGCTGCTTCGGGATTCGCAGGGACAGGTGCTGTCCTTCCCACCCATCATCAACAGCAGGGAAATCGGAGAGGTGCAGGTCGGTGACAGTGAACTGTTTGTCGAAGTGACCGGAACAGACTTGGCGATGGTCGTGCTGACACTAAATATCTTTGCGGCGAATCTGGCGGATCGCGGCGCGACGATTGCTCCGGTTCAGATCAAGTATCCCGACAAGACCAGTTTGGGACGTTCTTTTGTGACCCCTATTGATTTGGGCAAGCCCTGGTCGATTCCTCGGCAGGTCATCGAGACGGCTCTCGGAGAGCGATTGAGCGTCCAGGAAATAGGGAAAGTGCTCACGGCGTATGGCTATGACGTGACAAAGGCAGCCCAGAAGTTAGTCGTTCGGCTTCCGCCCTATCGCAACGATGTGTTGCATGACGTCGATATTGTCGAGGATGTTGCGATCAGCCGTGGCTATAACTCGTTTGCTCCAGTGATGCCGTCACAGTTTACGGTGGGAGGAGTTTCACGTCTCGATGATCTTGCAAACAAAGTCAGAGACCTTGTGATTGGGATGGGATTCCAGGAAATGATCGCCAACATCATGGGGTCGCGTCATGACTTTTGCACCCGCATGCGCATTGACGGAACTGAGTGGGCGCACCTCGTCGAAGTGGATAATGTCATGACCCAAAGTTATGCCTGTTTGCGTCAGTGGATCTTGCCGTCGCTCCTGCGGGTCGAGGCCGCATCGAGCAGAGCATTTTATCCCCATCGTATATTTGAGGTCGGAGAGGTGACGGTTCCCGATTCCGGCGCTGACGTCGGATCTCGCACACTGACCATGCTGGGGGGAGTCATCGCCCACTCGCAGGCAAACTTCTCAGAAATCCATTCCTGTCTCGATCTTCTGTTGTATTACCTCGGCCTCGAATACAAGCTGGCGCCGCTCGACCATCCTTCCTTCCTGGAAGGTCGAGTGGGGCGCATTGTGTGTCATGGACAGATAGTTGGATTGTTCGGAGAGGTTCACCCGGAAGTTCTTGAGCACTGGCAAGCAGGCGTACCTATCGCTGCGCTGGAACTCAATTTGACGCGGATTTGCGAACTGCTCTAAGCCAACTGTAGGGGCTGACGTATTCGAAGCCGCGCGTTATTTGGCGACAGCCGCCAGCTGCTGTTTCGCGATCCCCACGAGTTGCTCAAATCCTGCGGCATCCTTTATGGCCATCTCCGAGAGGACTTTGCGGTCCAACAGAATATTCGCCTTTTTCAGGGCGTTCATGAACCGGCTATAGGCAATCCCGTGCTGCCGCGTCGCGGCACTAATCCTCGCTACCCAGAGCTGACGAAAGTCACGCTTACGATGCTTGCGTCCAGTATAGGCGTAGGCCTGTCCCTTATCGACCGATTCTGTCGCGGTCCGGAAGAGGCGGCTTTTCGCACCATACTGTCCTTTGGCTAATTTGAGCCGCTTTCTTCTTCGCTGCCGTGTTTTGGGTCCACCTTTTGCGCGTGGCATGACGTTGTACTCCTTTCACACAGTGTATGGTGCGACCTTGATGTTGAGTCATCCGTTGGGAAGCAATCGATTGATGGCGAGCCGCATTGTTTTGGGGACGGGTGCCTTGCCGCTCAGCCGACGTTTGTGATCCCTTCCCTTGCCGGTCAGTAAATGTCGTCTCCCTGCCTTTTGTCTGACGAGCTTCCCGGTTCCCGTTCGGCTGATCCGCTTGCTCGCCCCGCTGTGTGCTTTAAGCTTCGTCTTCATCTTTCTTGTATCCTTCCTGGAGTAATTATCAACTTTTTGGAGCCAGAATCATAATGAGGCTTCGGCCTTCCATCCTGGGAGCAAATTCTACCGTGCCGGCATCTGTGCACTGCGCGATCACACTGGTCATCATTGCGCGACCCATCTCCTGATTGGCCATCTCTCGTCCCCGGTAGGTGAGCGTGACCTTGGTTTTGTTTCCATCGGCCAAAAAAGTCTTAATCTGTCGAACCTTGATTTCCAGATCGTGCTTGTCGGTTCGCGGGCGTAACTTGATCTCTTTGACCTGCGTCGATTTTTGGTGCCGGCGGCTTTGGTGCTCCTTTTTACTTAGCTCATACTTATATTTGCCGTAATCCATGATCCGGCATACCGGCGGCTGAGAGGTCGGGGCGACTTCGACTAAGTCGTGTCCAGTCTCTTGAGCTTTTGCGAAAGCCTCCGCCGTAGGAAGGATACCGAGCTGCTCACCTTCGGGACCAATGACGCGTACCTCGCGAATTCTGATTTCACGGTTCACTCGTAGTTTAGGGACGATGGGTCACCTCTTTGTAATGGAGTTTAACGGGTTGGATGACTGCTCTCGCGGCGCATAATATCGAGTAGGGCAGCCACCGGCATGCTTCCGAGATTGGCGCCGCTTCTGCCGCGAACTGATACGGTGTCGCTCTGGACTTCCTTATCACCGATGACCAGCATATACGGCACCTTCGCTTTTTCAGCTTCCCGAATTTTGAAGCCGATCTTTTCATTGCGAAAATCGTGCTCAGCGCGAAAACCGTGCCCCTTGAGCGTGGTGACCACGCCAGATGCAAACTCCTGCTGCTTGTCCGTGATCGTCAGAACGACGGCCTGGACCGGCGCCAGCCACAGTGGGAAGGCGCCGGCAAAATGTTCGATCAGAATACCGATGAAGCGTTCGATGGAACCCATCAGCGCCCGGTGAATCATGATCGGCTGATGGAACTTCCCGTCCTCTCCGGTATAGGTCAAATGAAAGCGCTCCGGATTATTGAAATCGATCTGGATGGTCGAACATTGCCACGATCGGCCGAGGATGTCCTTGATCTTGATGTCGATCTTGGGCCCATAAAATACCCCTTCGCCGGGGTCTACTTGATATGCGACTCCTCTGCTCTTCAGAGCCGCTTCCAGGGCTTCGGTTGCAATCGACCAATTGGTGTCTGAACCGACCGATTTTTCGGGTCTTGTAGAAAGATACACCTCAAATTCAGTAAAGCCGAATGTCCGGAGGATGAAGAAAGTGAAGTCCAAGACCCGGCTGACTTCGCCCTCGATCTGATCCGGACGGCAAAACAAATGCGCATCGTCCTGTGTGAATCCACGGACCCGGAGCAATCCATGGAGCACTCCGGTTCTCTCATACCGGTATACCGTTCCTAGCTCTCCATACCGGATCGGCAGATCGCGATAGCTACGCAAGTGGGATTTGTAAATCATGATATGGAAAGGGCAATTCATCGGCTTAAGCTGGTAGTCACTTCCTTCCACATCCATGGGCGCAAACATGTTATCGCGGTAGAAATCCACGTGACCGCTCGTTTTCCAAAGGTCCAGCCGCGCGATATGGGGGCTGTAGACCAGTTCATAGCCATCCTGGATATGTTGCTCACGCCAGAAATTCTCGATCAGCAGCCGTACCAACGCCCCTTTGGGGTGCCAGAGCACCAGACCAGGCCCGATTTCATCTTGGATCGTAATGAGGTCCAACTCTTTGCCCAGTTTTCGATGGTCCCGCCGTTTGATTTCTTCAAGTTTGGCGAGATGGGCGTCCAGTTCGGATTGTGTCGGGAACGAAGTCCCATAGATCCGCTGCAGCATGGGATTTCGCTCGTCTCCGCGCCAATATGCGCCACCTGTGCTCAACAGTTTGAACGCGCCGACTTGGCCAGTAGCAGCTACGTGCGGGCCGCGACACAGATCAATGAAATCTCCTTGGCTATACAAGGAGATGGGAGCACTGTCATCAAACCCCCTGATGATCTCCACCTTATAGTGCTCGCCACGCGCCTGGAAGAATTTGATCGCTTCTTCTTTGGACATCTCCGTGCGTTTAATTGTCAGGTCACGCTTGATAATGTCTTTGGCGCGAGCTTCAATCTTTTCGAGGTCCTGAGGGGTAAAAGGGCGATCGAAGGCAAAATCGTAATAAAAGCTCTCTTCCAATGCCGGCCCGATCGTCAACTGTGCGGTGGGAAAGATTTCTTGTACGGCCTGAGCCATGATGTGTGTGCTGCTATGACGGTACACGTCGCGTCCCTCGGCCGAAACAAACGTGAGCGGTTCCACGCTTGCGTCTTCGCGGAGGACATGTGACAGGTCTGCCGGGACGCCGTTTACCTTGGCCGCAAACACCCCGGCACGGAGCGAATGGCCGGCTTGTGCCAACGCCTCTCCAGCTGAAGATCCGGCTGGGACTTGTATGCGAATTCCGTCGGGGAGGGAAACGTTAATAGACTGAGCAACCACCCAATAAGTCCTAACAAAAAAAAGGTAGCCCTCCGATCGATCTACACGAGACGACCGGATGCTACAACATGCGTATCACCGCGGAACCATGGTAGGCGCGGACGGTCTTGAACCGTCGACCTCTACCGTGTCAAGGTAGCGCTCTCCCCCTGAGCTACGCGCCTACTCGGAGGCGAATGCTAATACACGGCCGCCAAGGGTGTCAAGGAAACCCAACGAAAAGGCGGCTGTCCACGTCATCTACGTGGGACAACCGCCGTCACTCGTGAGCAAGGCTCTTGTCACACTGTCGGTGATTATTACTTCACCGCGGCCTTCAGCTCTTTGCCTGCGGAAAATTTCGGAATGCGAGCGGCAGGTATCTTCAGTGCTTCGCCGGTGCGCGGATTCCGACCCATTCGAGCTCTTCGCTTTGCGACGGTAAACGTACCGAAATTGACGAGCGTCACACGGTGTCCCTTCTTCAACGAGGTGGTCACGGCTCCGGTAAACGCTTCCAAGGCGGTTGTAGCAGCGACCTTTGTAATCCCCGCCGTGGCAGCCATCTTTGCGATCAATTCCTCTTTGGTCATTTCACCCCTCCTTTGGTTGTGGGACCTGTGTGGATTGGTCAGGCGATGGAAACTGCCTGGTCAGCATGACATTCGCACGGGCATGAGTTTGAGCGGTCAGTGTGTTCTCGCGCGCTTTACGGGAATGTGGAGGTCCTGAATTTTTCTTCGAAGTGTATTTCGATTGAGTCCGAGGAGTTCGGCCGCCTGGATCTGGTTCCCCTTGGTTTCTTTTAAGGCCAATGTAATCAGCGGGCGCTCGATTGCCGAAATGAGCATGGGGTGAAGATTGCGTGCGGAGCCGTTACGCATGCCTTTCACAAAGTCTTCGACCTTATGTTCAAGAAAGGTTTCCAGGCAGAGTGCCTGGCCAGCTCCGTTGGACTGAGGTTTCATCGCTTGCAACAGGCTGGACGCCCGCCTGAGTACCGGTCGTGACCCTGTGACAATCAGCGTGCGAGCCGGATCTACCCCTTGAAGCTGCTTCAAAATTTCGCCGCCTGACGCTTGTCGGCTTGATTCTACAACGATTGCATCAAACGTTCGTTTGTGAGCATCTTTTGGGAGGGTCGAGACATCCTTGGCAGATGTGATATTCGCATTCCGAAAGACGTCCTTATACTGATCCTGTATCTCGGGATCGCCGCTAAGTATGAGCACGTTGACGGGTGAAGATCGAAGCGACATGAAGGCACCAAGCGAAGAAGAGGGCGGGATTATCACCCAGTGATCGAGGCTTGTCAATGAAGAAATCGGCGAGTTGAGGTCCGCCCTTTGCGCTGATCTAATGCCAGCATTCTGCAGGGCAAATTTGTCAACCTCTGCAAACCTATGTTGGACGGGAGACGGCGACTGGTTGGAAACCGACGGATAGGAACAAACATGTTTCTTCGCGGAGAATATTTCCGAATCGAAGCACAAAAAGTTTCACAAAAGAAATTCTCGCGAAAGCGTTTCACTCTTTCTTTGCATGTTTGTTTTATTTTCAGTTGATGAATGTGGAGCTACGCAGAATGAAGTGAACCGATGGGACACGGATCGATATCTTCCATCCCACGGCAGAAGTCGAGTCAGCACTCGTACGAACTTGACAGGCTTCTCGCCAGCATTGTATAAATACAGAGATTCTAAATCCCTATCGGAATACTCAAGAATGAAAGTTTCCCTGCGGGCGACTTACGGGATCATTGCCGCTGTGGATCTTGCTCTTCACGATCATGATGTACCGGTTCAAGCCAAGATTATTGCACGCCGGCAAGGCATTCCGGCACGTTTTCTCGAGCAGGTGCTGCACGCGATGAAGAAGGCCGGCCTGGTAGTGAGTCACCGTGGCGCACAAGGAGGCTATGCCTTGAACCGAAAGCCTCAGGAACTTTCGCTTGCAAGCATTCTTGAAGTGTTAGAAGGGCCTCTGACCGAAACAAATGGTCGGGAGCGCAGAATTCCCGGAGCCCGTACCCAACGGCAAGATGCTCTGCTCGCTCACGTCTGGGATCGGATAAAGCAGGCTGAGCTGAACATTCTGGCAGAAATTACCATCGATCAATTGGCAAGCCGACAACGACAACTCGAGCAGCAGCGATCCTTGATGTATCACATTTAGCTCAGTGGGCACGGAGTTCTAGATCTCCGCGCTTCTCATCACGAGGTTTACCATGACTCCTCCTGTTGCTGGTCTTCGCGAACCAGTCATCACAACCCCGATTCCTTCTCAGATCCTCGAAGAGATCGAAACGTTTGAAGCGGAGGCAGAACGGTTGCTGTCCGGGGAGCTTTCCGGCGACATATTTAAACCGTTCCGGCTTCAACACGGCGTCTACGGTCAACGCCAAAGCGGGGTACAAATGTTTCGTATCAAGATTCCGTTCGGTGGATTGACCGCAAATCAACTGCGACGGATCGCGGAACTAGCCGAGCGATCGGCCACCGGTGTCGGACATGTGACCACTAGGCAGGATATTCAGCTGCATTTTGTCGACCTGCGCGATGTCGGAAACATGATGCGCGGCCTTGCAGAAGTGGGTCTCACCACGCGCGAAGCTTGTGCCAACACTGTGCGCAATGTGACGGCGTGTCATCTGGCAGGTATCTGTCAGGGGGAAGTATTCGATGTCACGCCATATGCTAAAACGGTTGCGCTGCATCTTCTGCGAAATCCGCTGAACCAGAGTCTGCCAAGAAAGTTCAAGATCGCCTTTTCCGGTTGTCGGACAGACTGCGCGCTGACGCCCATTCACGATGTCGGGCTTCTCGCGGCCAAACGAGAAGACGGGGTCATTGGTTTCCGTATGGTTGTCGGCGGAGGGTTGGGATCTGCACCGCGCATCGCGCAGGTGTTACGTGAGTTTACTCCGATGGACGAATTGATTCCGTCCATTGAGGCGGTCATCAAAGTGTTCGATACGCTGGGAAATCGAAAGAATCGCCACAAAGCCCGCATGAAATTTGTCATTGAGAAGCTTGGGTTCGAGGAATTCAAGCGTCGCTGGGAACAGGCCTACAGCGCGATGGGCTACAAAGTGCCATCGACAGATCCTATTCGGCTAGTGCAGCATCATGACGAGCCTCCACTGCTGATGCCCGAAAGGTTGAACGGATCGGGCAGTCATGTGCATGGAAACGGAACGACGGAAGCGCCGGCTTCACCCGCGTTTACGGCGTGGAAGCGGACGAACGTCGTCCCTCAGAAGCAACCGGGATTCGCTGCAGCCGTTATTAAGCTGCCGATGGGTGATCTCACGACGGATCATATGTATGTTCTGGCGGATCTTGCGGAGCGCTATTCCAACGGAAACATCAGAACCACGATCAATCAAAACATGATTATTCGATGGATTCCCGAATCGAGACTGGCGGAGTTCTATCAAGAACTTGCATCGAATGGGCTCGGTGACCCCGGAGCCGAATTGGTCGAGGACATCATCGCGTGTCCAGGGACCGACACGTGCGGATTGGGCATCACGTCGTCCAAGGGCATGGCTCGGGCACTCGCCGAGGTCTTTCCAGCCGGCCAGGTTCCCGAGGATCTCAATGGCGTGAGTATCAAGATCAGCGGCTGTCATAACTCCTGCGCGCAGCATCATATTGCCACCATCGGATTGCATGGCGTGGGGAAACGTCTCGGCGACCGCGTCGCTCCGCATTATGAACTGCATCTGGGAGGTCAGGTAAACGGGACGGCCAAGATCGGCCAGATGACGGTCAAGTTGCCGGCGAAAAGCGTTCCTGCTGCTATCGAACATCTGATCGAGGTCTATCGTCGTGATCGAATGCCCACGGAAAGGTTGCCGGCATTTATTACCCGGGTCGGGAAGGTGAAGCTCAAGGAAGAACTCATTCCCTACACGATTGTTCCGGCCTACGAAGACGATGCGACCTATTATTATGATTGGGAAGGAGAACAGGAGTTCATCCTTGAGGATCTGGGGCCCGGAGAGTGCGCAGGGGGTGCACTCGAGATGATTGACAATCGCATGCTCGAAGCGGAGCAGGAGCTGTACCAGGCTCGCTTGCTCATCGAGAAACATCAGTATTCAGTGTCGGTCAATAAGTCATACCGTGCCGTCCTGGCCGCCGCAAAGGCGCTGCTTGTGACTGAGGGGATTGATCCGGCCACCGATGCCGACACGTTTCAGGAATTCGAACAACGACTCGTGGCTAAGGGAATTGTACCGGCCGACTATAAGGCGCTGGGGTCTCGTGTCGGCGATTTAGGGCCCAAAGATTCGACTCCGATATTTGCTGCCGAAAAGATGACATTTGCCAAAGCGTTCGTCGATGTCTGCCGTGTTGCAACAGAACAACTGGGCAAGGACCTGAAGCTCAGTCAAGTCAATGGAGAGACAGAGCCATCGATTCCCGTTCAGAAGGCGCAACAGGCGCCCCACACGGTCGCCGTTTCTGCCACCGTAGTATCGGCAGAGACTCCCGTGTACGATCTGCGCGGTGTCGCCTGCCCCATGAACTATGTAAAGACCAAGCTCAAGTTGGAGATGATGGATGCCGGAGAAAAACTCGAAGTATGGTTGGATGCCGGGGACCCCATCAGGAATGTCCCGATGAGCGTGCGGAACGACGGGCACAAGATTATGAAAGAAGAACCGTTGGACCACGACGCGAAGCATTTCAAGATTCTGATCGAGAAAGTTGAAGCGTAGAAGGGCTGCTGGATAAAGTGATGAGGAGCCTATGATTGTGCAAGGTCCGCACGCCCGTCCCACGGACGAGGCATTGAAAGCGCTTAGCGATTCGCTGGAATCCAAACAGCCGTGGGATGTCCTTGAGTCCGTGTTGCGACAGTATGCGCCGAACATTATTCTGGCCTGCAGCTTCGGAGCCGAGGATGTGGCCTTGATCGACATGATCCACCGGATCGATCCCAAGACCGCGTTGTTTTATCTCGATACCGATTTCTTATTTCCCGAAACCCACGACGTGAAACGACGACTCATTGACCGGTACGGTCTGCAGCCGACCCAACTTCTGCAGATCAAGTCGCTGCTCCCCCCCGAGCAGCAAGCCGTTCAATACGGCGAAGCCTTGTGGACTCGCGATCCCGACCGTTGCTGTGATCTTCGCAAAATCAAACCACTGGCTCGTATCCTTGAACACTACGCCGCGTGGATCACAGGCATTCGCCGTGACCAGGCGCCGACCAGGGCGAACGCCGGGCTGGTCGAATGGGATCGTAGGTTCCAGCTCGTCAAAGTGAATCCGTTGGCGCGCTGGGCAAGCGAAGACGTATGGACCTATATCCGGCTTCACGAAATCCCCTATAACAGTCTGCACGACCGCAATTATCCGAGCATCGGGTGCACCCATTGCACGGCCCCTGTCTTGCCCGGCGAGGATCCGCGCTCCGGACGATGGAAGAATTCCGGCAAAACCGAGTGCGGGTTGCACAAAACAAACTGAGGACCACAGATCCAACGATGGCTTCTCCTCTATCCATGCAACAGCTCATTGCCAAAATCGCGAAGGGTCACAAGACCGCGAAGGATCTGACGTGGGAAGAGGCCAAACAGGCGATGCGGCTGATCATCGAAGGAGCGGCCACACCTGCCCAGATCGGTGCATTTCTGGTTGCGATGCGGTTTAAAGCCGAGTCGGTCACAGAGTTGGCCGCCTTCACGGCGACGGCGCGACAATACGTGCCACCGATCGCGATTCCGTCCGGCCTGTCTGTCGTCGATGTCCCGACCTATGCCGGCAAGCAGGAGAC
>DAISKX010000052.1:0-11975 GCA_036820725.1 Nitrospiraceae bacterium | reverse complement strand
CGGGACAATGTCCGAGTCGTCATGGACGAGGTGCAGGCAATCGACCGGGTGGCTCGTAACGTTCGCTTACGGGATAGCCCGCCGATTCCGTTCGATATCCTGATTGCGGCACCAGGCACGCGTCACGCGTATTTCGGGCATGACGCATGGGAACGGTATGCGCCCGGATTGAAAACCATCGCCGATGCCGTGCGCCTTCGAGACAATATGCTACTGGCCTTTGAGGAAGCTGAACGAAGAAGAGCCGCGACGCACACACAGGAACCGCTGACCTTTGTGATCGTGGGTGGAGGTCCCACAGGTGTCGAACTGGCAGGCGCACTGGCGGAGATCGGGCGGAAGGCGATGGGTCCCGACTTTCCCACATTGCAGCTTGATGATCTCTGCATCCTGCTCGTGGAAGGCGGCGATCGGGTTCTGTCCGGGTTTAGCCCGAACCTCTCGGCCAAAGCGCACGCTGCGCTCGAACGGATGGGCGTCACGGTTAAACTCAACAGTATGGTGAGCGATGTCCGCGCCGACGGCGTGATGGTTGGCCAGGAATTTGTCTCCTCCGGGAATATCTTCTGGGCTGCAGGCAACAGGGCTTCCCCGATTCTGGAATCATTCAAAGTACTCCAGGATTCGTCGGGCCGGGTTAAAGTCCAGCCTGATCTGACGATTCCGGATGAGCCCTGGATCTTCATTCTTGGCGATGCCGCTCACTGCGTCGGCGTAGATGGGAAAGCTCTACCGGGACTGGCCCCTGTGGCCATGCAACAGGGCCGCTATGTGGCGAGACTTATTCGAAAACAGACGCCTGGGGATCAGCGCCAACCGTTCGCATACAAGGACAGGGGCACCGTCGCTACCATCGGACGTGCGAAAGCCGTCGCCCAGATCGGTCCACTGCAATTCTCCGGACTCGTCGCGTGGTTGCTCTGGTGCATCATTCACATTTTCTTCCTCATCGGATTCCGGAATCGAGTGCGGGTGATGTCCGAATGGATATGGTATTACCTTACCTTTAAACCAGGGGCGAGGGTGATTTATGGAGAGCCGCGTCCATCCGATGAATACGGACCTGGCGAACTCGGCGGAAACAAAACAGAAACATGAATGAGCCCGCTTCTTAAGATTCCGGATCTGTAGCAGAAGGGAGAGGTTGCTTTGGAAGGAAGCGTTCGCCGCCCTCGATCTGTTTGAGACCGTAGTAGGCCTGAACCACATAATATCGATAGCGCTCGACTGGATAGCGGGACACAATATGTGCAAACATTTCCGCTGCCAACTGTGGTAGTCCGGCCAAGCGAGCCTGATAACCGGCGAGCAGCGCACAAGAGGCCGCCATCGCTCTGGGATCAACGGCGAGACGCGAGGGTCGTTCATCAACAAGCCGCTCGATTCCATCGGGAATCAATGCGGACGACGTCTCTTCGTGCATCGTCTGGACAGTTTCATCTAGACGGAACGCATCGGCCCTCATCTCCATTGGATCTTCGCTCGCCTGACAATGGCGATACGTATCCCACAAGCCGGTAAAGGACGCATCGTGAAAAGGCGATGAAGGATGAGGTGTCGCGCTCTGACATCCCATCGCGCCCAGCGCCAAAAGCAGCGCGATGGACCATGTAACAGTGTATTGGCAGCCTAATGCTCTCACAGACCCTCCTGCCCCTGTAAGCCCTCAGCTTGTTCTACGTTGACCGATTGTAATACGTCAAGCCGATGCGGCGACGAACGCCCTGATAGTATCCACATGGCCTCCATGTCTTCGTCTTCCACCTTCATCGGTACCGTCTCTTCTCCTTCTATGCAAGTGATGAGATCGCCCGACCTGGAAACAGGACCGACCGTGCGTTCGGATAGCCCCTGCTTATATCGGCGACCCGTCCATTCAACCGGTGGACTGTTTTTTGATCTGCAACTCAGTTCCTCTGCGATACCTGCACGCTCGGGACGCTGGAGACTCGCTTGACGCACGGACTCGATTCACACAAATCAATGGGTCTTCCATGCACCCGCAATTGACACAGCGAATCACATTCAGCCAGGCCTGACTTGATCCTTCCCCGAGATTGAGCGAGGTCTCGGCGACCATCAAGCCCTGACAGCGATAGCAACGCATAGGCTTATGCCCGTCCTTTCATGACCGCCGGCGGTTGTCCCCCTCGGATACCACGGGCGGGATCGCCAATTGATAGAGTTTATTGTCTTCCACTCGATAGATGAGCGGAGCTATCAGAATCTTGGGATACCGCGTTCGGAAGCCCCGATCGCGTGTATCGATGGCCTTCCATACCTGCAAGATTGCAAGAGCCAGTCCTTTCACGTCTGTCCCTGCTGCTCACCCCGCTCACCCTATCCATGGCATATGAAAGTATCCCGATCTTTCACAACAATGAGCTTCCAAAATCGATTCGCTCCATGCACTTTTTCACCGCTTCGCACAGTGCGCCGCGTGCGAAAGCGAACGGCTGATCAAGTTTTTTGTCGTGATGCCACAAAGCGTCGCAGATTCCATTCTGCATGAATTAACGCGCACCTTCCTCCCCGAACACGGTGTGGAGGTCCTGCTTCAGAATGCAGAAGTGATGAATTGGACGATGATGCCGGTCAGCTAATGCGGTGACCTCCATGGGAATCACTCAGCACATCGTCCGACTGGCGGTATGGAAAGTCCCAAGGCCCGGGGAGGTTCTTTTTTGCGTGAAGCAGTAGACCAAGAGCTAACGTTTCTATGAGCTTGACCTGATCCAGAGATATTTAGAGAAAATATCTAGAGGGGAGCGACTGCGTTATAGTCTCGTGCTGATGACGGGTCAGAAGCCTATGGCCTGGTTATGGTAATGCAGCGGCGTATACGTTAACGACCAAAACCACCAGCGCAGTCAAGGCCAGTAGAATCCAGGCCACTTCCCGATCTCCACACTTCCCAAATATGTGCATATACCGACCTCCCAGATTCGTCCGGATGGCTGGTCTATAATTATCAGCAATGGGCATGCCACGGTCGGAAGTACGAACTTTCAAGCCTATGCCGGCCATTAATTGAGCGGTCCCGCACATGCCGCACTGTGCGGATGAATCAAACGGGAGCTTTCAGGAGGCTTTTGCGCTCAGTGGACCTGGGCAGGAATAGGAAACGATTGGAGTCGCACCTAGTCCATGGCGCTCACCTTTTACGATCGGGGAGGACGATGCCAAGGATCGTGAGATCGAGCGCGTTCTTGAACGGAACAGCTCTCACCCATCGCGTCGCAAAGCATGCATGGCCAATGCTGTATCACCCCCAAGATGCGTGGCGTGATTCGTGGTAAATAAATTTTCGCTTTCAGCCGCCTTATCGGAAATGCCACGATAATCCGCTGCAATGGCCGGTGCCGCATAAATTCCCTTGATCCCGGCCCCGCTCAATCCTGCATCCTCAAATTGAAAGGACGCGTAGGTGTATTTCCCTTCGATGAACAGGGCGATGTGATCGGTGACAAAGCCCTCGATCCCGACAAAGGACATTCAAACCGGGAGAGGAATCTTTGACTGAAAACGTGGCGGTAGAGACTTCCACCGTGACCAACGCCAAGCCGATACCGGCGTATGGTTCGAACCGACGCCATCGATGTCGGGCTATCACATTGACCGCAGCCACATACGTTCGAACATCCGCGCCGCGGGCAAGGATGGCCGTCGTTGAGCCCATCGCCGCAACGGATTGTTGCGTGACCGCAGATTGTGACGTGAGCACTTCTACCTCTGCCCCAAACCACCGACGCCCCGCATCATCAAAAAAGTATCCGATTTTTCCACCATAGATACCGGCGTTTTAAGGCCCAAGGAACCACAGGTGACTCCCTGCGAACTTCCCGTCTCCTCGACATTCCTGAGATCGGATGGAAACGACAGACCTGCTTGTCCCGACACGTAGACTTCGGCGGATACCGGACTGGACAAGAACACGAAGGCTGCGACCCAATAGAGAACCACAACCCCTGACCGAGTCTGTGCACGACGAATCACCTATCTTCCTTGTTCAAAATCGGCTCCCGATCGTACCGTTCGTGAAGTCTGACCAGCCACATGCAGCAGATTCAGAAGGTACTGGCTATCGAAAGGCTTTTCGATGCAGGCATAGGCCCCCTGCTCTTTGGCCACATCTTTGAACTCCCTTGTCAGCGCCGACATGATGATGATCGGCACGTCGGGACAGATGACGCGACCGGATGAGAGCACGTCAAGTCCATTCCGCTTAGGCATGTCGAAATCGGTCAGCACGATGTCAAACCGTCTCTTCATCATTTCGTCGAGCGCCTCTTCCCCGCCGGTTGCCGCATGGACGCTATACCCATCCTGTTCCAGCAACAAGCAGAGCAGCACTCGGATATGCTCGTCGTCGTCAACTATGAGTATGCGTTTTCCGTATCCTTCCATGGCCTCTCCTTTCTCCCTCATGCTGCGCGTTTGGATGACACTGCTCTCAGGATATTCTCATGGCTCGGTCGATAGGAGGCCCGCTCCGCGATCAATGTGGCTCGACAACTTGCCCGCACGATGATGTGAGGTCAGCAAAATAGGTGCCATCAACGCGGCTTTCAAAAAACCCCGTCAGATGAACAACGCCAGGCAAACATTGAATACGGAAAGAGCGAACTCGCACGAGGAGCACCGTGCGCGGCGACTATGGAATGTGCCGGCCATCCACGAATCCGTGGACGGCTATCGGCAATCGGGGCGGACAACCTTCCGACCACTGAACGTCAACGCGACGAGCGATCGTCATGCATCGGCTGACGTGGTTGATCGAACCCTGGATTGAGCAAGAGGGGAACATTCAGCTTGTCCGGGAGCAGCACAAATTTGGCATTCTGGCTATCATAGAGTTTGAACTGCAGATATTCCGGCGTGATGGTCTTCGAGATGGTCTCCTGGGCTTTCGCCTGGCCGGATGCCCGAACACGCACCCCTTCGGCTTCTCCTTCCGAGCGGATGCGAATCGCGTCGCCTTCACCTCGGGCTCGTCTGCGCGCGATCTCCGCATCTTTTTCCGCAATGACCAGCTCAAATTCCTTCTGTTCTTTTTCCTGTTCCTTGGCCTGCTTCTTCTCAACTGCTTCGAGGACGATCTTCGCCAGTTCTATTTCGGCCAGCGCCACGCTTGCAATCTGTAAATGTCGTCCCTTCAACTTCTCGACGACCACCGCCTGCACCTTGCTCGCAATTTCGACGCTTTTTTCCGGCACCGTCACCATCGGATATCCTGACACCACACTGCGGACCGCAGCCAATAGCTCCGGTTTGACAACACGCGGATAAAAGTCCGAACCAATTTCCTGCGCGATAAAATACACCTCTTCAGGGATTGGCCTCATGATAATGGCCGTCCTCAGCTTGACGAGAAGATCATCGGAGCTCAGCGCATCGACGGTCTCAACGTAGCTTTGCCATCGGACGTCGTACACATAGACGTCGTTCCACGGGGCTCTCCAATAGAAACCGGATTTGAGAGGTTCGGAAGAGAGGCCTTCGGTAAACGGATGCCAAAATAATCCCCGCTGGCCCGGCTGCACACTGGTACCAGCACAGGCCGCCGTCAGCAGTAGAACACACGACAGGAGCAATGGAATAATCACTGTTGACCGGTGATGCATGACAGCCTCCCTCTATAGTTATTTCGGGGAAGCACGGTCTTCCCGTGGAGACGCTGCGGGCTGTACATGGTCACCCGAAGGCGATTGGTACTGTTCCGCGAGACGTTCCCGCTCACGTGCTTCCTGCTGATAAAACTCGCCAAGCACACGTGCGCCGCTCACCCACTCCGATTCTTCCCCGAACAACTGCCGATACGCTATGACCCGTTCCGTCATCTCATCCGCCCTCTGCCGAAACATGACAGCTTCTCGCCGATAGTATTCACCGATCGTCCTCTGCTCGTCGGTCGACCCGACCATGAAAAAGTCCGGTACCGTGGGAGAAGCGCTGCAACTGTGTATGCTCGGGATGCAGACCGCGACCAGCACGAGCAGCCGCATGGGAGAGTGGTTCATAAATCCGGCTCCTGAGTATCTCATTCCAGGGGTCTATCCCATCCCGGCACACTGGCTTTGTGTATACACAGAGCAAGTGTCGGTCCTCGGCAGGCAGAGCTCGTTGATCATGGACCTGTGCAATATTGCGGTAATCTCTCCTTGTTCGAACCGGCATCATCTCAGCTTTCGACAGCCGGATGGATCCTCTCCGCGCTTCCCACTGATTCGCACAGTGCGGTCTGTGCGGAGTCGCTCTCAATTGAGGACTGCAATGCTAGTGGTAACCAGGATGCTCTGATCGGAAGGAAAGCGTGGAGAGAAGAAAAGACGACAGGTTGTCGTATCCCGATATTTATGCGGACGCGGTCGGTGCCACGAGACCATATTGGTGTGCGCGAATGAGCAATTTCTGGCGACTTGTCACGCCCAGTTTGTCAAAAATTCTGGTGAGATGATGCCGCACGGTAATGCCCGAGATGGCCCTGGCCGATGAGGACGATAACGGCACGTTCGCGCTCCGTTAAAGCAATCGGCCACTTCGCCGCACATGATTCAGTCACAGGAGAAGACAATGTTGTTCCAGCCTCAGTCAGGCTATCCGTAGCAGTTGGTTCGTGTGCCGACATTGCCGGTGTCGGGCATAGACATTCGATGACCGCAATGAAAACGGCGGACGGCTGTACTTTCAGGACAATACCATCTACTCCCGACGCAAAGGCTTCCCGCATGCGCTCTTTATCTTCAAAACCGCTGAGCAGAATGATCTTGGAATCTTGAACGACCGCTTTCAGTCTCCAAATGAGACCGATGATATCGATTTCCGGGTCCATATCGATAAGAACGACCTGTGGTTGTTCCCGTTTGACCAGATCCTCAGCTTTCAGACCACCGATGCACTGTCCCACGACTCGAATGCACTTCGCCGTCTCAAGAATCTGTTGCAGCCCCAATTGCACGAGGTGGTTGTTGCTGACGATGACAATCCTAATGGCTCGTCGCTTTGTGAGGGTCACGGAATGACTTACTCCATACTTATGGAAAAGTGTGGTGTCATGATGACTGTTTCGAATAAAAGTCAGGCACTGTGGAGAAGCGCTGCAACTCCAGATACCCGGTATGCAGACCGCGAACAGCACGATCAGCCGCCATAAGCGGAGTGGTCATATATCCAGCCCCTGAGTACATCATTCTTGGCATCCATCTCACCCGGTTCACTCACGTCGCGGGTATATCAAAGCAAGTGTCGGGCCCGACTTAGCCCATCATGGTGAGTATCGCCCTATTTCTAACATTCCGTCAGCCCGTCATTTGCACGCGGCCACTCTCCAACCCCCATGTCCTGCACGAACACGCGACCGTCAATGCTTATAATTCGCACGGCGCGCGCTGTGCGGAGTTGCTCTCAATTGAGGACTGCGATACCAGTGTCAACGCTCACGTTGAGCAACCGTCCGGCCCTCGTTGCGATACACTGCGACATACAGACCCGACCTCGGATCGTCCTGCTATGTCTTGAATCGATGTGAGATGACGAATCGCCGGAACGGTGTCACCCAACAAACTCGAAAGGGAATGACGACGAGAACAATTGTTATGCGGAGGGGCACTTTCCCCCCGCCAGGGATCTCAGTTCGGTGGGCTCTTCTATCCGGGGTTAAGGCGAGGGGATATACTCCGTGCGACATCGACTGCATGGCTCGTAAAAGAGCCTCATATCTCGGCGCTCTCGATATCGCGATAGTAGGATTCCAAAACCGAGGCGCGGGCCTGCTCGATCAGAACCAGCTGCCGTTGATCAAAGGTATTGGCCACATACAGATACCAGACCCCTTGTTTCGTGGTCCCCAACTCCACGTGAAGCCGGCGCCCCTCCTCTCCTTGCCGGTCCGTTTCCCTCACGATATGGCGATCCGGTAATTCTGCCCACACCCGCTGGGCGGACGCGGCATGATTTTCATAGAGCGGTTCGTCACCTGCCCGCTGCCGATGAACTATTCCATCGAGCTCGAAGTCGGTATGGCTATCCCCTTCCGGTGTTTCGTCCCATTCCCGGCCAGCTACGCCTCGCTTACGGCCAAGAACATACAATGGTCCATCCTCCGCCACTTCCTCGACCAGACTATACCGGACCGGCTCGGGAGGCTCGATTAACTCGATGTCTCGACCGGCCAAGGCTCGTTGAAACGGAATGCGCCGCGCGAGCAATCGTGTCTTTTCGAACACGATCATTCTACCTTCTGGGACAAGTGCAAGAAGGAGATGATCGAGTCGTGGAACGAGACCTGTTCTCTGCTCGAAGTGCGCCTGCGCCTGCGCATCGTGCGAGCGGCCAAAGGTCTGCCAACTCGTGCTCGGAATGCCGGGATCGTGCTCTGCTTGCAGCAATACATGCGTCGCGATGATGAGATCGAAACCTCCCGGCATCGATTGCCGATCCAGATCGACACAGTCAAATTCGATGTTCGTAAGTTTGAGGTCTTTGGCCCTACGGCGTGCATACTCGAGAGAGGCTAGGGACCGATCAAGGCCGAGGAAAGACACGTTGGGAAAAAGTTGCGCGTAAAACGTCGTCAACAGACCGATTCCGCAACCAAAGTCCAGGACCGATCCTGCCGGGGGGATACGTGCAACCACGCGTGGACCGATGGCGAGATAATATTGATAGCGTTGGCTGTACAACACCGGAACGATGTGCGGTTGGGCCGTTGCATCATAGAACGCGGTTTCTTCCGGAACTCCGGCTCCGGGTGCCTGCTTGCTTGCAATGAGCTGGTGGAGAGTCGTGACGTCCGCCTGAGAAAAGTGCTCGCGTTGCCAGGCGAAATAGGCGTCATCTGAATCAAACTCTCTTAGTCCCCACGCCTGCAGATGGCCAATCACTGCGGACCGAACTGGGTGGCTCTCGTCATTCGTATCGCGTCGTTCGTCGTTCTTCGCTCGTATCTCGTGAAGCGTATCTCGTATCTCGTCGCTCACATTTGGATCTCGTCGCTCGATGCTCGTGAAACGTCCCTCATATCTCTTCGTTCGCAATGAATAGGAGTTTCTTTCTTCAGCTTTCCATTCTCACCCACCCGCCCCGCGCATCCTTCTCACCCACCACATCCCCCGGTGCGTTGCAACCGATTGCCCGGGACGCGCACCCTCCCGAGTCACGCTTCATCAATAGCGCTTGAGCATGATGGCGTCTTCGTACGTCAGAGGGACCGGATGCGGTTGACGCAATTGGCCCGTCCCAAAGACGACATATTTTTCGCAGGTCAAGTGCTTTGGCCCGATGGGACCGCGGGCATGGATCCGATTGACGCTCATGCCCATATCGGCGCCGAAGCCCAACGAGTCGCCTGCGCTCAGACGAGTCGAGGCATTCACCAGCACGACGCCCGCATCCACCTCCCTGGTAAAGCGCAAGGCAGATTCATACGACTTCGTCACGATCGTACAGGTATGACTCGGTCCATGTTGAGCAATGTGAGCCAAGGCCTCCTCAATGTTCGCGACCATCTTGACAGCCAAGGTCGATGACTGAAACTGCCTGGACCAATCTTCTTCTCCAGCCGGCCGCACCGACTTGTGGCCGCTCATGGTCATCTGTCCCATAAGGGCAACTGTTTTCGGGCATCCCAGGACCTCGATCTTGAATTCGTCGAGCAGGCGGAGAATCAAGGCTGACAGCAGTGGACGGGCAATCACCTGATGGACCAGCAGAGTATCCATGGAATTTGCTGCGGCCGGGGACTGGGCTTTCGAGTTCACCACCATATTTTGGGTCATCGGGATATCCGCGCCCTCGTCGACATAGAGATGGGTGATGCCTCCGTCGTGACACAACACAGGCATTTTTGCCTGTTCCAATACGGCCTTTCGAAGGCCGGCCCCGCCGCGAGGCACAATGGCATCGAGCGCTTTTCCGGCACGGATCAACTCGAGCGCCACTTCCTTCTCCGGCCGTTCGACGATGGTGAATGCACCGGTCGGCACGCCCGCCTGCTCGGCGCATTCGGAGAAGATCCCGGCGAGCACATGATGCGTCCGGTTCCATTCCGGCGATCCACGAAAGACACTCACGTTGCCGGACTTCAGGCAGATCGCAATGGACTCCGCCGTCACAAACGGTCTCATTTCCGAAATAATCCCGATCACACCAATCGGCACCCGCACGAGGTTGACCTGCATGCCATTGGATTCATCATGACGATTCGTGACCTCCCCAACCGGATCGGGAAGGTCTGCGAGCATCCGCAGACGGTCGGCCATCTCTTTCACATCATCGGGTGTCATTCGGACGCGCTTGACTGCTTCACGGACATGATCCCTGATCGTCTCTCCTGCCAACGACTTGCCGACGGCTTCGACATCCTCCTCGTTGGCCGCAAGGATATTCTCTTCGTTTTCGGCGACGCGTTCTGCCATGGCTCGGAGAGCTTTGTCTTTTACGACACCCGGGAGCAACGCCGTTCGATTCACCAAGTTACGGCTTTGTTTCAATATCTTATCGATGTAGATCTTAACTGGTACTTCAGGCATGGGGGCCTCTCATTTGTTCATAGAACATTGAATCATTGAGTCATTGGAATGGAACAGTCGTCATTAGAACAAATGGATCAATTCTGCGGTCGGACTATAGCATGCGGTTTTTCTGGCCGTAAAGTGACGCGACATCATGCAACGCTTTTGTCGTTTGCAACCGGCGTTCTTGTTGAGCTAGGAACCACGCCAGCCAGCTCCATACCAGCATGATCGGTACCAACATCCATGCAAGGTGTGCCGTGGTGGCCCCGAGGGCTTTGACGCCGGCAACAAGCCAGCCTGTTGAGGCGTCCCCACCACGCGAGACCGCCGTATCAATAAAATTCTTGGCTTTATATTTCTCCTCACGCGTCACAACCGTAAAGAGCACTTCGCGGGCCGGTTTCGAGATGGCGTATTCACCTACCCTGCGGACGATGGTGAAGATCAAGAAAAGGAGGAGGGTTTGGTTGAACCCGATCAGGCTGAACCCCACCGCACTGACCACGGGTAACAGCATGAGTGCGGAGACAAGGCCGAACCGGTTGATCAATCGGTTGGTCAGAAAAACCTGCGCAAGCCAGGAGAGCAGATTGGTGATCAAATCGATCTCCGAAAAGAGACGGGTTCGCGCTTGCGCCGTCGTGATCTCCTGAGAAATGAGACGAGTTTGTTCCAGGTAGAGAACCGTCGCGCTCATGGTCAGCACAAACAGATACGCACAGATGCCCAGAAGGTACGGCGATGAAACAGCCAGGCGGATACCCGACAGGATACTCCCACCGATCGGTCCGCCGTTATCTCCCGGGCGAGACTGCGGCCTATGTCTCGCCCACCGATCAAGCCGGTAGATACAGATCATGCATGCGACGAGGAATATGGCAGAGACGAGCATGAGCATCGGAATCGGCAGAACGAAGGTGAGACTCGTGGTGAGCAATGGGCCAGCCAGCGCTCCAGTGCTTCCACCCGCGGCGATCACCCCAAATAGCCGGATGCCCTGCTCGGCAGTGAAGAGGTCAGCCATTAAACTCCAGAAGACAGACACGACAAAGAGATTGAAGATCGATACCCAAACAAAGAACACCCGCGCGACCCACTCAGGCAAGACCTGATGTGCCATCAGCGCATAGAACACGATGAGGTTGACCGCAAAGAACGTGTAGAGGCCGAGCAAGAGGCGACCACGGGCATAGCGCCCGGCCAGCCATCCGAAGAGAGGGGTGACGGCAAGGAGCGTGAAAAAGGTGGCCGTCATCATCCAGGGAAGATGCTGCACCCCGCCCTCGATCGCCATTTCGTCCCGGACCGGTCGCAGGATGTAATACCCGCTCAAGAGACAAAAGAAGTAGGCAAAGGACCAGAGCAGAGGCAGGACTTCATCATCTTCGGCCCTGAGCAGTGATCTGAACCAACTCCGTTCTCGCGACATTCCCTCTCCTGTGCGGGGCGGAGTGTACCAGA
>DAISKX010000051.1:0-12007 GCA_036820725.1 Nitrospiraceae bacterium | reverse complement strand
CATGCTTGAAGCGGCCTTAGGACATGCAGCCGCCGAGGAAGCTGAAAATGCTGAGGTACGCTTACGATTGACCACCGGCATTGCGCGCGCGTATTTCCGGGGCCAGGCGCTCCAGCAGCAACTCACGATCGTCAAGACTATTGTCGGTCTTCGTCGTGAACTGCGGAAGCTTGCGGAGACCCGATACCGCTTCGGGTTGGACAACGACCAGCCTGTGAAAATCGCCGTGGCGGATTATGAAGCGGCTTTCAAACGGCAAGCCAACGTCCGCGATCAACTGGATGTCCAGCGCCATTTGCTCGCACGGTTGGCCGGGAAAGGACCTGATGAGGCGGCCCATCTGTTTACGAAACCGGTGGTGGCCATTCCAGGTCAGATTCCGGCGCCCGATCATTTGTCCATAGGACTGCTGGTCCATCGGCCTGACCTGGCCTCAGCCCTCTATCGGGCTCACGCCGCTGCGCGATTGGTCAAGGTTGCCAAGACACAATTCTATCCCACGATCGATCTGACCGGGTTCGTGGGCTTCAATGCGTTGACCCTGACGAAAGGGGCCGACAAACTGGCCAATTTTCTCTTCAGTGGACAGAGCTTCTCGTATGGACTGGCTCCGGGTCTCCGTATCCCCTGGTTCGAAGGCGGCCGATTACGAGGGGAATTGGGTGCTCAACGCGCGGAGTACGATCAGGCCGTGGAGCTCTATAATGATACCCTGCTGGATGCGATGCGGGAAGTGGCGGACAGTCTGAGTGCCTGGCAAACGACCAGCGAGATGATGGCGTCGCATAAGCGGCTGCTGGCCTCTCTTGGTGAGGACTGGCGCTTGGCGAAGGTCCGACTCGTCAGCGGCCTGGACGATGACCGCGAGGTCTTGCGCCATCGGCATCCGGTTCTCGAACAGGAGTATGTACTGAGGGCATTGGAAAGCGACCAATTGGTGGCGGCGGTCGATCTTATCGAGTCCCTGGGCGGGGGCTATCACAATCCGGACATCGAAAAACGGCCGAAGCAAAACTCGAGCTAATTCCATGACCACAACGACAACGCCAGATTCACCAAATGTATCACCTTCTCGAGGTTCACCGAGGATTCATCCCAAGGCCATTCGCGCGCGCCGGAATCGCCGGCTGTTGGTGGTGGCCTTGCTGGTCTTGGTCGCCGCCATCGGCTATCTCGGTTACTGGTGGACGTACGACCGATTTTGGATCAGGACCGATAACGCTTATGTCACGGGCAATCTGGTCCCGGTGGCAGCGCAAGCCTCGGGCATCGTCACGCAGGTGTTGGCCGAGGAAACGCAATTCGTGACCCGGGGCGATCTGATGATTCGTCTCGACGAACATCAGGCCTATGCCGCATTGGGGCGCGCCCGTGGACGACTGGGCGAAGAGGTCCGGCGCATTGCCGCGCTGTTCATGACCAGGAAACAATTGGCGGAAAAATTGACGTCGCGGACCGCCCGCTTTAATCTGGCCCGGCATGACATGGATCGTTATCGGGCCGCGTCACCGAGCGGAGCCATCTCCAAGCAAATCGTGCAGAATACGGCGGACAAGATTCTGGCCCTAGAGGCGGAGGTGCGAGAGACGCAGGCCGAACTCGATACGCTCGACGCGCAGGTCGGGGGGACGACGGTCATGGCGCATCCTGCCGTCGATTTGGCGAAGCACCAGCTCATCGAAGCGCATCTGGAATATGCGCGCCAACAGATCCGGGCCCCGGTGTCCGGCTATGTCGCCAAGCGGAAGGCGCAGGTCGGGGATCGCGTCCAACCCGGCTCTCCGCTCATGACGATCGTCCCGCTGGACCATCTGTGGGTCGAGGCGAATCTACGGGAAACGGAGCTTGAGCATGTGCGGCCCGGGCAGCCTGCGTTGGTGAACGTCAATCTCTACGGATCGAAGCAAATCTTTCATGGCACCGTCGAGGGCTTGGTGCCCGGCAGCGGGAGTCCGTTTGCCTTGCTTCCGCCGGACAATTCCACCGGGAACTTCATTCATATCGTCGAGCGCGTGCCGGTGCGTATTGCGTTGCCGGAAGACGAGATTCGCGAACACCCGATCAGGCCCGGTCTATCGACCGTGACGAAGATCAATATCAGCGAGTCCGGTCAATCCGTCTGGTCTTCTCTGGCCACGCCCTCGACGGCCGAATATGAAACGGATGTGTACGCCGATGAATTGCCTGCGGCGGAGTCCATGGCGAATGAGGTGATGGCGACCAATCTGGTGATCGGGGGCGCCGGTGAGCCGGACGACTCCTTTATCGAGGAGGATGAAGACGATGCCGGCATGGTTGCCCCGAAGAAGGGCGCACTAAAAGCGCCGCGTGGCAGGCATGGGCCTTCCGGTCCTAGACGCGGGCTTGAGCGCTTCGATCATTCTCCGAGTTCCCTTGTCCCGCCGCGAAGTCCCGATCTGGGATCGCCGAGATTTCCACTGACTCCCTCCATAGGACCGGGCTTGGAGTTGCTGGGGCCCGAAGGTGGACGCAGTCCCGCGCGACTCAGATCCGGTGGCGAAAAGGAAAATGAACGCCGCACATTCGGGACCGATAGACGCTAGTCTGTCAAAACCCAGTAGCGGGCGATTCGCACTGTGCGAGATGTGCAGGTTCGCTCGATCTAGACGAGATCAAAGTCCAAAAGTAGAAAGATACTCGGCAATCCGTGTTGGCAGCTTTTTTGCTTTCTATCATTACCAAGAAGGTAAGCGGTTATTCTGAAATGGGGGGGAGGTCATGAGGCACATCGTCAAATCGATAGGCGATCGAGAAATCGCATGGGTCATGTTGGCGCTCGCGGCGATGGCGGTCTGGACTACATGGGGAATAATCTCGTAAAGAGAGATCGTTGTCGGCGCTGTGCTTACTGTAACGGCGTCTCTCGTCTTGCCATATCTGCCGGTTGTCGAGCCACGTCAACTGGTCGCATCTGAACATCAGACTTTCAAGTGAGGAGAAGGCTAAGCGAGCCGACGTATTCCTTTTACACCTGACTGAACCTTCGTGATGGATCCGTCTCAGATACGCTGGCCAATCAGAAGGCTGGGCGAATCTGAGAGATCAAGCAATGGGAGGCGAATCTATGACACCACATCTGTCCGGCATAGTTGTGCTCATGGCCGGGATTCTGTTCGCTCCTGCCGCCTATGGTCAGTTACTTGAGGGGAGGCAAGGTTACGGAGGGTCCTCCTTGACACCTGAGGCGTTGGATCTTCCGGGCCTTCAGCAACATCTCGAGCCCCCTCTTTCTCGTCCGGGTTCCTCTGTCCCACCAAGGAGTCCGGACCTGGGGTCGGCGTTTTCTCCTTTGACCCCATCCATCTGGCCTGGCTCCGGGTCACTTGATCCGGAAGCCGGTCCTGGTGCGTTACGACGACAACCCACTCCACGGTCGGATGAAGGAAACGGTGGGCAGCGGCTACGCAGCCGGTAACCCATAGAGACGCAGATTCCTGATGAGGATCGAGGCGAAACGAGTCGACAATCAGACTGAGCGATTCGGGCGAGTCATATGTCGCCGAATGACAGGCATGAGCGGACGGTGATGCTAGTCGCTGTCCAAGCGGCAGCTATTGTCCGGCGATCCGACCAGCCAGATTCCGTGAAGTCCGATTTGGCGTGCCCATGTGCCGTGTCGCTTCTTGAAGGACTTCACGACATGAGGGAGGGCTCGATTATCGAACGGTTCGGCATCAAATACCAGCATCATGCGTGCCGGCATGTCGTCGGACAGGCCATAAACCATATTGGCCATGTGACGGCGCATCGAATCCGAGGCGGCATCAGCCCAGAAATATTTCCGGATCATTCGCCGGTGTGACAAGGTAATCCACATCTTCCATTCCCGAGTCGTATCCAACGGGTGAATAGAGATCGTGCCGGATACGTCATCCGTGCGCACTTCGATCTGGGCCTGAGAGTGAAAGCGATACAGGTCATCAGAGAGCGGCCGAAGAAGATTCCAGTTCGTGCCTGTTTTGTCCCTGAGTTTTTCCGGAAGGATCGAGTATAAGGTGGTACGACGATCTTGGGGCGGGAAGTGGACCGGGTTCGTCTCATTGGACAGAGACATGACATTCGCTTCTGGATACATAGGGCCTCGCACTAAGTTGCCAGTCAAAACCAAAAGAAAAGAAAGAGCAAGGTGGGACAACTAGGTAATGCTCCAGATCCAGATAGCTGTATGTCAGGCCATACACTGAGCGGGGAAAGGTCAAAGGAGATCGTATGGCTGGCCATAGATGCAGGTAAAGACCGTTGAAGGATTGAGAACGGGTTCACTGACTGCAAGCAGAAGGAAGCCCCTATGTTACCGGTGGTTCGTGCGATTGCAATTGATCGAGCAGGGTTCGTAATCGCTCGCGTTGGTCCGCGCGCATGCTCAAGAATTGAATCCCACATTCCCGTTCATGTACCCAACGGACGGCGGCGAGTTCCACCAAAATGGGAGTTTCCCCATCGGCGGGAATGATTCGCAGCTGGACGTAACTTCGCTGAGGGATCGGAGGCGACGCTTCCATGCTGCAACCCTCGAGAGACAAATCTAGGATATATCCAACTCCAGCGCCGACAGGCGCCGAGAAGGTCACTTGATAGCGGATAGCAATCCGCGGGTATGCGCGTTGATCGTTCACGAGGAGGCTCCTCCCGTAGGCATATCACACAAAGGGATTATGCACGCGTTGAATAACGGCCCTGACCGTTTAGCGCAAAGCGAAGGGGCCTCAAGGACAGAAGGCACTAGTGAAATTGACAGTGTATGTATGCGGGATCTTCTAGTCAGGAACGTGAGCGATCCGGCGAACAGGGCAGAGGATCGGACGTTTCGCTAGCGGAATCGAATGAGCTGCGGCGCTCGCGCCGCAGAACGGGAGATGGGCCCGGATGGTGTTGCAATGACGCGCCGATTCATTCCACAACCCAGACGGCAAAGCCTTGGGCGTGCTGCAGAAGCTCTTCTCCGACATGGCGATAAAACATCTCCTTCACCCATGGTAACGCGTGCCGGCCGACCACAATCGTCGCACAATCCCACTGGGTGGCCGCCTCGATGACTTCTCGTACGACGTCAGGTTTATGGATGGATGCAGAAAACGTGGTGGTGATATGCCGGGTATCGAGCCCGTGCTTGACGAGGACCTGTGAAGCGGCTTCGAGGGATGGTCGCGCAGCCTGTTTTGCCTGTTCCGTCCACTGAAGCCTGGCGCGGCGGAGGTCGGCGCTGAGCCGCTCTTCCTGGTTCGGATCCTCAGTCCCTCCCGATTCCAGCAACTCCGGCGGAGTAGGCGGAAGGACATGAAAGAGCCGGACGTGCACGTCTGCGCGTCCTCCCATGAGGCGCGCGACATATGTCACGGCCTTGCGAGAGGCGTCGGTGTCGTTCACGGCGATCAGGATCTTATCGTGCTTGTCCATTCGAATGCTCCACAGCCACCGTAGCGGAACGTCGACATTTGATCAAGGTGCTTTCACCCGTAAGGAGGGCCAATGTTCAAATCACGTCGGCCGTGCCGTTTCGTGCGATGCCAAGATGGTGGCGATGTGACGGGTGGTGCTTGACTTGGATCGAAGGGCTCATTTAGAGTTCCGCCGACATAGCGCTCCGGTCGAAGGGAAGAGGGTGCAAATCCCTCACGGTCCCGCCGCTGTAACTGGGGACAACACCTGCCACGATGTCACTGTTCGCCATGCGAACGGGAAGACGCGGGATGTTGGCTGATCCAGAAGTCAGAAGACCTGACCGGGGATGAAGACCACTAGTCTCCCGTGGGGTGGAGATCCGGGCGAGGATGAAGGAACCGGGTGCAATCCTCTGGGTCTTATTTCAGTAGACCCCGAGGATTTTTTATTTGTACCACCTTCTGAATCACGCGCGTATTCGCATCATCGTCACTGCCACAATCCTCGTCAGTTGCTGGGTCTTTCTGCCTGCGTCAGCCACAGCCGAGACCGAAGGGCGGATGTTCGTTGATGACCTTCAACGGACGATCGACCTGCCTGCCGTTCCCGTCCGGGTTATTTCGCTGGCTCCCAGTATCACCGAAATGCTGTTTGCCCTGGGGCTCGATCGCGAGATCGTCGCCGTCACGCAATTTTGCGACTATCCCCCGGAGGCCGCGCAGCGGGCAAAAGTCGGCTATGCGAATCCCAGCTTGGAACGCATTCTCGCGCTGGCTCCCGATGTGGTCATCGCACCCGGCGAGTTCATGCGGGCTGATCTCTTGGGAAAACTCGAACAGCTCCACATTCCGACGGTAGTGCTCACCGCTCGTTCGCTTCAGGACATCGATAAGCATCTGCGCCTGTTGGGCGAGGTGTTCAACCGCTCTGCAGGAGCCGGGGTCGTGATCGAGGCGATGCATCGTCGTATCGAGCAGGTCACGGCGCGGGTAAGGAAGGAGCCGCCGATTCGTGTCCTCTATGTGCTGCACAGCCAACCGCTCATTACGGTCGGACCCGGTAGTTACCTCCATGAGCTCATCGAACTGGCCGGCGCCACGAATGTCGCGCGACGGGCATCAACCCCCTATCCGCGTCTGGCCATGGAGACCGTGCTGCGCGAGGATCCGGAAGTGTTGCTGTTTCCAATCGGCAAGACAGAAGGTATTCCGGTCGGTGAGCAGGAGTCGTGGAAACAGTGGACCGACATGACTGCCGTACGAACAGGCCGTCTCCTGGTCCTGTCGTCTGATCTCTTGAACCGCCCCGGGCCGCGGATCGTCGAGGGGTTGGAGATATTGAGCCGCATGCTCCATCCGCTCCCGAGTCCCATGGAGGTGACACCATGAAGACGGGGAATCTCTGGTTTCAGGAGCAGAGGTCGGAGCCGATCCGTCAAGCAGAGGGCCGATCCAGTCAACAAGATATTCAACAGTACGGGAGCGCCGCGCATCGTGCCGGACGCATCCTCTCTCTGCTGGCGATTGCGAGTCTGCTGGGGATCGGAGTCTGTCTTCAATTTGGCGCCGAACCGATTGGATTCCAGGACATGATGCGAATCGTGCGGCAGGCAGCGATCGGAGAAGAGAGTGGAGTGCCTCTTGGTCCCACCAAGGTCATTCTGCTCGAAGTCCGAATGCCTCGGGTGTTGCTCGGGTTTCTGGTCGGCGGGTGTTTGGCCGGCGTCGGTGTGGTGCTCCAGGCCGTCATGCGTAATCCGCTGGCCGACCCCTATGTGTTGGGCGTGTCGAGCGGGGCTGCGCTTGGTTCGTCGATCGCGGTACTGTTCGGCATCGGCACGTCGGTCCTGGCATTGAGCGCATTACCGTTCTGCGGGTTCGTTGGCGGACTCCTGGCGCTCACCCTCGTATACGCCATGGCGGTGACGCGCGGAGAACTGTCGGCGCCTAGTCTTCTGCTGGCGGGCGTCATTCTCAATGCGATCTTCAGCGCGTTGATCATGTTCATCACCTCGATCATGGAGCCCAACCGGTCATTCGGCATGATGGCCTGGTTGATGGGATCCCTGAGCGCTCACGTATCGCCCGGCCTCACCGTACTCTCGCTCTATTTATTCGGAGGATTGGTGATGTTGTGGCGGGACGCGCGGCGTCTCAATATCATGGCGTTGGGCGACGACATGGCCCGCACGCTTGGCGTCGATCCCCGACAGGTGACACGCCGCCTGTTCGTGACGACCGCACTCATCACAGGTGCCGTCGTCTCCGTCAGCGGTCTCATCGGCTTTATCGGCATGATCATCCCCCATGCTGCACGGATGGTGTTCGGTGCCGACAACCGGCTGCTCCTGCCGGCATCGATTCTGATCGGCGGCCTGTTTCTCGTCATCGCCGATACTGTGGCCAGGACGCTGCTCGCTCCGACGGAGATGCCGGTCGGCATTATCACCGCGCTGGCCGGAGGGCCATTCTTTATCTACTTACTGATGCGCCGAAGTCTCTCGACTCGGTGGTGACCAAAATGGGACGCGCCTGGAATCAGGTGTCCCTTGAAATGAAAGGAGACTCCTTAAGGCTCATTGGTCAATAGGACAATCGCCGGTAGTGACGGGGAAGATGGTGCAACGCCATCACGGTGCCGCCACTGTAAGCGGGGAGAGCGTCTGCACGAATGCCAC
Organism: Nitrospiraceae bacterium; assembly: GCA_036820725.1. Classification (GTDB taxonomy): domain Bacteria; phylum Nitrospirota; class Nitrospiria; order Nitrospirales; family Nitrospiraceae; genus DASSBQ01. Next base: position 3,927 of record DAISKX010000051.1, on the reverse strand, counting down.
TGGCCGTAAGCGTCAATCGCCAGCCGTCACTCGTCAATCGAAAACGGAGGGTTTTGGCCTTCATCCGAATGACGAATGACCAATGACGAATGACGTCCAAGCCGGGAAGGCGCGGACGTTCGGTGATCCGCGAGTCAGGAGACCCAACTACCGGTGTAGTGAACTCACTTCTTCGAGCGTTAGGAGGGGAGCATGCAACGGTGGTTGTGGTGTGGCGTGGTGTGTCTGGCGGGGGCGGTCGCAGCGAGCGCAGGCCCGGTCGCAGCGAAAGAGTCTGAATCGGAGAAGAAACCGGTTGAAGTACAGGAAGTTGTGGTGTCGGCGACCAAAACTCCAATCCCGATTGCGCAGGTCACCAGTGCAGTCGAAGTCATCAGGGGAGAAGAACTGGAGCAGAAGAAAATCAAAACGGTGGTCGATGCCTTGCGTCTCGCTCAGGGGCTGACCACATTTTCAAATGGAGGCCCCGGCACTAACGCCACAGTCCGAATCCGTGGCGCCAACTCGGCGCACACGATGGTCTTGATCGATGGAGCGATCGTGAACAGCCCCACAAGCGGCGACTTCAATTTTGCAAATCTCACGGCGGAGAATATCGAACAGATCGAAATTCTTCGCGGTGCCCAGAGCATGCTGTATGGGTCCGACGCAATGGGGGGCGTGATCAATATCATCACCAAGAGAGGCACAGGACCGTTTGCCGGCAGTGCCTTTTTGGAGTATGGATCGTTCGCCACGCTCCGTGAGGGAGGGCAGGCGTCAGGAACCAAAGGTCCCGTGGACTACGCGGTGTCTCTGTCCCGGTGGGACACGAGTAATTTCTCGGTGGCCAACTATCGTCGGGGCGCGACCGAGCGGGACGGTTTTCACAATTGGCAGGGATCGGGCCGTCTGGGCCTGGCGTTGCCGAAAGAGGGGCGACTCGACTTTGCTCTGCGCTGGTGGAATTCCGACGTGTCGCTCGACAGTGTGACCACGACCTCCAAATTTGACGTCTTGGGGTCAAAGCAAACGACGAACACGCTCATTGTGAGTGCGTCCTACGAACAGCCGTTGACTTCCTGGTGGTCGCAAAAACTGACGGTGGGCCAAAATAACGAACGATTGGTGTTTGATCCGGGGACAGTGCGGAGAAATATCGAAACGGGCGTCGTCAGTGCTGTCTCGCCGAGAACCTTATCGGACATTGAGATCTTGAATCGTCGCGTTGAGTGGCAACACAACTTCCAAATCGGGAAACCGTTCCTGCTGTCGGCCGGCTATCAATATCGGGACGAGCAGGGGGACAACCAAAGCTTCCAGCCCTCTACATCGCCGACCAAGATCCTTTCGTCCCATGCGGGATTCGCGCAGGCGCAGGTCAATCTCCAGGAACGAGTCCTGTTTACAGCCGGTATTCGGCAGGACAGTTTCAATACGTTTGGAGATGCCACGACCTACCGGATCACAGGCGGCTATCGGCATCTTGAAACAGGGACGAAAATTCGCGGATCCTATGCCACGGGATTTCGGGCCCCCACGATCAACCAACTCTTCTTTCCCGGCTTCGGCAATCCGGATCTCCAACCAGAAAAGAGTCGAGGGTGGGATGCGGGAGTCGATCAACATCTGTGGCAGGACAGATTGCTCCTCTCCGTCACCTATTTTGAAAACCACTTTGATAACCTGATCCAAAACGCGGTGGTCGGGGCCTTGCTGAGACCGGAAAACGTGGGCGAAGCCAATACTCGGGGATGGGAAGCCGGCTTCAAGGTCGATGTGTTGCAGAATCTGAGTTTTCGGGGGCAGTACACGTATACGCTGAATCGTGACCTGACGAACGGCCGCCGCTTGGCCCGTATCCCGATCGACCAAGCGAGCATCGGAGTGAGCTACCAGCCGATTCCATCGCTGCAACTCCATGTGGATTATCGGTTCGTGGGAGCGCGCAATAACGATGCGAACAATGCTCCGATTGGAAGATTGGGTTCGTTCGGTGTCGTGAATGCTACCGCGACGTACGATGTCAATAAAATCGTACAACTCTTCGGTCGAGTCGAGAACCTGGGGAATCAGCAGTATGAAGAGATCATCGGGTATGGAACACCAATCCGGTCCGTGTTTGGCGGCGTCAAACTGTCGTTCTGAGGCCTGGTCATGAACGCACCACGCCTCGTCATTGCCGGTACGGCCAGTAATGTCGGCAAGACCACGGTCACGTTGGCGCTGCTGGCCGCTTTTGCAGGACGTGGACGGGTCGTCCAGTCGTTCAAAGCGGGACCGGATTTTATCGATCCCGGACACCACGCGGCCCTGACGGGACGCCCCTCTCGCAACTTGGATGGCTGGATGTTGGGAAAGGAGGTGAACCGGAGTATTTTTGCGCGGGCGGTGGCCGATGCGGATCTCTCCATCATCGAGGGCATGATGGGATTATTTGATGGAAGTTCGCCGGTCAGCGACATGGGAAGTACCGCTGAGATTGCCAAGCAACTTGAAGTACCGGTACTCCTCGTGGTCGATGGAAGTGCCATGGCTCGATCTGCAGCAGCCATGGTGAAAGGATTCGCCGAGTTCGACCCGGGAGTGAGGGTGGCCGGCGTGCTCTTCAACCGAGTCAACAGCGAGGGCCATTATCGCCTGCTCAAGGAAGCTGTCGAACAACGGACGAACGTCGCCGTGATGGGCTACCTTCGACCGGAGAAGGAAGCGACCATTCCGGATCGCCATCTTGGACTCGTCACGGCGATTGAACAAGGATCAGCCCAGCTCTACCATCGACTCGGACAGGCCGCTACGGATACCATGGATCTGGACCGGCTTGAAATGCTGGCTCGATCGGCCGGCGCGCTGCCGGTTCCCGCATTTGCATCGGTAGCCACACCATATCAGGGCCGTTCAATCCGGATCGGCCTCGCCCGCGATCCGGCATTCTGCTTTTACTATGCCGACAACCTTGACCTGCTTGAGGCACAGGGAGCGGAGATGGTGCGGTTTTCTCCCGTCAAGGATCAGGCATTGCCGGATGTGGACATGCTCTATCTCGGTGGAGGTTATCCTGAGCTCCATGCCGACGCGTTAGCCGCGAACGTCCCCATGCGACAGGCCATCCGGGCGTTTGCCGAGCGCGGAGGGACGGTGTTCGCTGAATGCGGCGGCATGATGTATCTCACGAAAGCAATTCGCGACCTCAACGGCCGCGCGCACGAGATGGTCGGACTGTTTCAGGCTGAAGCGGTCATGCAGAAGGCTCGGTTCACATTAGGATACCGAACCGTTGAACTGTCCCGGTCGTGCGTACTGGGAGAGGCCGGCATGACGGCGCGCGGACATGAGTTTCACTATTCCACCCTCGTGCCGACTGGAGACCTCGACTATGCCTGTCGACTGAGTGATGCGCGAGGGGAATCCAGAGGACCCGATGGGCTGGTGGTAAACCACACCGTCGCTCTGTATACGCATCTGCATTTTGCCAGCCGCCCGGACGTCGCACGGTCATTGGCCGAGTCCGCCCGCGGGAGCATCGGATGACGGCCCGAGCCGCGCATAGAGACAGAATGGCCTGGTTCGAGGCATGAGGCGATCACCCCATGCGACGTGATACAACAGCAATGACAAACTGAGAAATGGATTCTTTCCGTTGTCCCATCTGTAGGCAATCGAACGAGGCGCACGGCGCGATGGGTAAAGAGCGCCACGTTTGTGCGCGCCGGCGAGGTGCGCGAGACGATGAATAAATCGTCTCACGTTTGCGCACGGGTGCGAGGTTTACGACGCGCTGAATAAAGCGCGTCACGCTTGTGGACGCCCGCGAGTGGTGAGCGGGCAGTGTCCCATGAACACCCAGTGTCCCCTGAGCCGGCCGTGTCCTTGGGAGCCGGGATGAGGTGAGGCATCCTTGAACAGGATGTCGACCAACTGAGCGGCACCCCCCAGCCTGGCCGCGTC
>DAISKX010000050.1:0-12007 GCA_036820725.1 Nitrospiraceae bacterium | reverse complement strand
ATATAGCGGAGAAGCAGGTGGTGGCCAACGCGAAACAGATTGCCGGCACGATTGCCCCGTTTTACGGAGAAGCGGCATCGGAGAAGCTCTTTACCCTCCTGGCCGGCCACTATGGCGCGGTCAAAGAATACTCCGAGGCCACCGTCGTCGGGAGTAAGCGCCGGCAGGATGTGGCCCTGGCCCACTTAGCCTCGAATGCCGACGAGATCGCCGTATTCCTCAGTGGAGCCAATCCCAATCTTCCGAAAGATACCGTTCGGGGTCTGATTGCGGCTCATGGGGCCCATCATGTCGCCCAAATCACCCAGTTCCAAGACAGAGATTATGCCCACGAAGCCGAAACCTGGCAGGTCATGCGACAACACGTCTATGTCATTGCCGATGCGTTGACGACGGCGTTGGCGACGCAGTTTCCCGCCAAGTTTTCATAACTCGTGAGTGAAGAGGATAGCAAAGTCCCGGACCTCGCCGGTCCGCCCAGGCACAGCACTAAGAATATGTAGGACTAGAGACCCAGATCATGCGCATCAAACGTGCCTCCAGCGAATCCAGTCCTCGCATTGGCGTGAGAATCCGAATAGACTGACCTTTGGCCACGCCAAGAGAAAGAACTGTGAGCGGCGGTGATAGGATGGCAATCTCCTGGTGCGAATCCGTCAGATGACGGGGGTCGAGTCGGCGAAGAGTATCGGAATCGGGAGGTAGGCGGGATGGCAGCGGGGCATTCCTTGATCAATCGGATCTTGTTCGCAACCGACTTCTCTGCCTGTGCCCGTCACGCCGAGGAGCATGTGGCATTCCTCAGCAAGGTCTACGGAGCGACCGTCGAGGTCGTCCATGTGCTGGAACTTTACCCGGGAATGTATGCCGCGGTCGAGGATCATGGAGAAACGGATGAAAGACTGGCCGATGCCGTTCGGCGGCTTCAGCAGCCAACGACCCCCGTGACCGGTCTTCAGATGATGGGCATTCCAAGCGTGCAGATTTGCGCTGCGGCCATGGACTATCACGCTGATGTGATCGTGATGGGTACCCATGGGAGAACGGGGCTCGAGCACATTTTCCTGGGGAGTACCGCCGAACGCGTCCTCACCATAGCGCCATGCCCCGTGCTGACGGTCAGGGAGCCGAACGGTTCGGAAGGGCAAACAAGGGTGCCAATCAAACACGAGCATGTCACCGTCCCGATCGATTTTTCCGACTGCTCGGTGGATGCCCTGGAGTATGGCATTCAGATAGCCAAGGACTTTGGCGCCTGCTTGACGCTCCTGCATGTCTTGGAGCCCGTGTCCTACGGGGACGATTTTACGCTGCGACAGGCGGCAAAAGGGGGTCGGCCAGACGAACGGATCAACGCGCAACTCAGGGCATTTGTGAGCGCGATTCAGTCGGCGGGAGTTTCCGTCCGAGAGGTGATTCGTGGCGGTGTGCCGGCCGATTCCATTCTTGAGTTTGTTCGCGCGTCGGCCTGTGACTTTCTCGTCATGGGGACGCACGGTCGGCGCGGGATCTCCCGCATGTTAAAGGGCAGTGTTGCAGAGGCTGTGTTGCGACGGGCACCCTGCCCGGTCCTTGCGGCGAAGAGTTTCACCTCTACTTCCGGCCAGCAACCGGTGGTGGCAAGGCAGACGGAACCCATGAGACGGGACACATGACGGACTAGCCGAGTTTAAGTCGGGACGACACCATGGTGAAGACAGCGGAAATCCTCAGACCATAATTCATTGGCTTCCAGCAGATACGACACAGCCATTAGAACTCTTTCTGCATGACGTGCTTCGTTCTCTCGTGGAAAATGAAACGTGGTCGGCAACCATGTCGGAACAAGAGAACGGGATGGGCGTAGATATGGCAGGAGGTGTCTGCGGTAGGAGCCTGATGGGATGAGGGAGAAGAAACGCATTCCCACGAGTGATGAGCCGTTCGTGTGGAAGAGTCCGTTCGCGGCACTGAAGGACACGCGACTGCCGGCCGCTCCAGATGCGCGACAGGGCGCCGATCGATCTGACGCGGTATCCAAGGTACCGGCGAAGAATCGTGGACGGGTGGATATCATCCGCCAGACCGCGCATCGCGGCGGCAAGACCGTGACGGTCGTCACGGGTTTCTCCGGCATCAGTCTCGCCGAGAAAGAGCAGCTCGCCAAAGAGATGCACAAGGCCTGTGGCGCCGGGGGCACGGTGAAAGAGGGCCGGATCGAGATTCAGGGTGATCAGCGCGAGGTAGTCGCCCGCATCCTGACCAACGCCGGCTTCCGGCCTGTGTTTGCCGGAGGGTGACAGACGTGAAATCGATGAACCACTCCAAGCCCTCTATTATAGTGCTTGACGCCGTTCTGCATTGCGCGTAGCGTAATTCATGTGACGTGTGATGCTCCGCTGACTGTCCCATCCCTTACGCTTCCTGTTTCTTCCTACGCGTGACCGATTCCCCAGTCTCCGCCGCTCTTACGCCAGAGTCGCTCTGAGTCGCTGCCTGTTTGTGTTTGGGGCTGCCGATGGAAGCAGCCACGATCATGGTTCATGCGCCAGAGGACTGATCGACTCACGCCTGCTACTCCATAGAAAGGAGTTCGCTATGCTGTATTACGCACTGGTGTTCTTAGTGGTCGGATTGATTGCCGGAGCCCTGAATCTTGCGGGGGTGTCCGGGGTCGCAGTTCAGATCTCCTGGGTCCTGTTCTTGATCGGGGTTGTCCTGGCCGCGATTCACCTGGTCTCGCGACGTTCTGCGCGAGCCGCCTGACGCGGGGCTCTGCCGCGCCGAGGTGTCGATTCTTGCAACGGAAAGGAGGATCCATGAACGCTGATCAACTCAAAGGAAAATGGATGCAGTTCAAAGGTGACCTCAAACAGCAATGGGGCAAGTTCTCCGACGTGACTTGCAGCAGATCGAAGGAAATGACGACAAGGTTGTCGGCAAAGTTCAAGAGCGGTACGGCGAAAAAAAGAGTGAGCTGAATGAAGTGGGCGGACCACTGGCATCAGACGTCGACGCCGGACGTTGTAGGGACAAAGGTCCTCTAAATAATGCGATCAATGAGAAGTCTCACACAACACTTTCACGTTTGGGCTAAGGAGAATTATGAACACACGATATATCCTGACACTCTGCACGGCGCTGGTTATCGGTGGGGCGCTCATTGCCGGATCGGCGAACGCCGTTGGCAAGGCTGACGACAAGACTCCTATCAATGACTCGTGGATCACGGCGAAAACCAAGATTGCACTGTTTGCCGATTCCCGGGTGAAAGGGAGCGACGTCAACGTCGAGACCGCCCAGGGTTCGGTGATGATCCGGGGCAAGGTTGATTCCGACGCGGCAAAACAGACGGCGGAAGGGATTGCCAAAGGAATCGATGGCGTCAAGACGGTGAAGAACGAATTGCAGGTAGTGGCGCCGTCGAAACGCGAGGCGATGGATGACAAGGATGATGCTATCACGGCCCGTGTCAACGCGCAGATTGCGAAGGACTCCTATCTGAAGAAAGCCGGCATTCATGCTCAGACGAATGCGGGGGTTGTCTCACTGACCGGCGAGGTTCAGGACCTCATGACCAGTGCCCAAGCGTCTTGGACGGCTTGGCAGGTCCCCGGTGTGAAGTCCGTGAAGAACGATCTCATGGTGAAGGAAAAGGCCTAGGGTTTCAGTCGCACGACAGACGCGCTGTCCGTCCGTCGATATCCGATCACAGCGATGTCGGCGGACGACAGAGCATCTCGCAGCGTCAACCGCAATGAAGAGATACCAGTAAGGAGGTGAACAATGAGCAAGGATACCATGTCAAATCCCGCCACGCCGGAGCGGTCAGCCGCCACAGCCAAAGCCAGTTTGGGCGGTACGCAGACAAGCCACGGTGCACAGGCAACAAGGGGTGTTGAAGCTGATCAAGGCCGCATTGCCACGCGCGCCTACGAATTATACGAGGAACGGGGGCGGCAAGAAGGCCGGGCCGTGGAAGACTGGTTGAACGCGGAACGGCAATTGGTTGGAGCAGCAGATAAACTGTAAAACAAACCATGAGGGTACTGAAACGTCACCTTCGATAGGTAGAGGAGATCAGACCATGAACACACTTTTGCGATGGGACCCTTTTAAAACGCGGTGGAATCCGTTGAAAGACCGGGAGGAATTAGAAAGCCGGTTGGCGACGATCATTGGACTTCGAGAGGCGACGGGCAATGGAGGAAAGGAAGCTTTGACCGTGGCCGAGTGGTCGCCATTGGTGGACATAACAGAAGATGCGAAGGAATACCTCATCAAGGCCGAGCTGCCGGACATGAACAAAGACGATGTCCGGCTCAGGGTGGAGAACGATGTCCTGACGATTTCAGGCGAACGGAAATTCGAACAGGAAGACACAGGGACGAAACATCATCGGATCGAACGTGCCTACGGGAGCTTCGTGCGTAGCTTCTCGCTTCCGGAGGATTCGGATGGGAGCAAGGTAACGGCTGACTACAAGGACGGAATGCTCCACGTGCACCTGCCGAAATCCGAGAAAGCGAAACCGAAAGCCATCGAGATCAAGGTAGCCTAGTCTCCATGCGGTTATCGAGTGATGAAGGGCGTCACGGATGGTCAGCTTACGCTGACGGGATGAAAGAACTTCGTGGCGCTCTGTCCCATTGCCTTGACCTCAAGTCGAGGCAGACCTTACACTGCATGAGTTGCTAGCATGTTCTTTGGCCGTCATGTATGAGCAAGCCTGCGTGTGCTCGCATGCTTTACATCAACCCTTCTGAGCCTCTCCGCAACCGCTTGAAGATCTTTTGGACATGCCACGTTTCAAACCGTCAACCGGTGCGTTGCCGGCTTGACCATGTCGACTCTGCCGGATCACCCGGGCACCATTTGAAGAAGGCAGACTGATGAACAACCCGAGAATTAAGTGTGGAGGGGGATCTCATGGCAATCCGATCAGTCTCAACCCCCGCCGACCGCGGCCTCCACGCCGGCACCTGGTGAGACCAACCTGCGAGAGGGCAGAAACGATTGCGCCCTCTACTACCTGCAGCTGCTGGTGGTGGCATCGCGCCCGCTAGATGGCGATGCGTTGGGTAAGAATCGGCCGGCTCCGGAAGCGACACCCCTGAACTTCACAGCCCTTCCCCAATAAGGCAAGTAGACCACTCCCTATCTCCCCCTGCAGTACTCGCGTGGGACAGACTATCTATATTCAGACGGGTTTGCGCGCCAGGTAGTGAGGGATAGGTTGATCGAAATCAATGTGCCGGCCATATCCATATATAGGTCACCTCTCTCGGGACAGGCCATTCCCTTGATCCGCCAGGAGACGCGAATGATGGTCTGAATGATAGGATGTTGCATAAGGCCATCTGTTATGGACCTAATAGCCTGAGAACGCGTAGCATGGCGAACAGAAGGAGGGTGGATCTATGACTCCAGAGTTGACTCCAGAATTGCCCCAGCCGGTAGGGCGTCCCACTCGTATTCTGATCGTGGATGATTTTTCAGCATTCCGGGAAGGCGCCCGGAGCTTGCTTGAGGAGAGCCCTGGGTTTGAGGTGGTCGGGGAAGCGGACGACGGCCTGGCGGCCACTCAATTAGCCGAGGCGTTGCGTCCAGATGTCGTGCTGATGGATGTGCACATTTCACGTGTGGATGGTGTGACAGCGACCCGCCTGATCAAGGCACTGCTGCCACGAACGGCGATCATCGGACTCTCGGCCATCCCCACCCCGGATGTTGCGGCTGCGATGCGGCAAGCCGGCGCCCGCGGGCTTATCCCTAAGGGACAGATCTACTCGCAGCTTTTACCAGCTATTGAGGAGGCCATCAGTGACCAGCAGCCACCGACCTTCCCATGAATGAACAGACGCCTCCCTTACCAGAGGCCGTGTCTACAGGATTCGGATCAGAACGGCGAAGGTCCGACCTGATCAGCGGCCCTTCTTGGCGGCCTTTGCGGCGCGTTTCTCCATCATGGTCTTGGCTGGTTTCTTCTTCGTATTTTTCTTCCGATCCATCCCCTTGGCCATACCGTATCCTCCTCTGATGGTTGCGACAATTTGTGTCGTGTCGGCATAATCGCCGATTCTTCATACACGTAATCGTGGCGAAAAGGAATAGGGCGAGGCATCGTCCGTGTTGAAACATATGCGGGGCGCAGCGATACACACAGGTAGGGGCCAACTCATGAACACCTCTCATCTTGATAGACGCAATAAGGCCACGAAGAAGGCCGGTTGTGTTCTGGGCATCAATGGCTCTCCTGTTAAATCAGGGCGAGCCGCCAGGCTACTGAATGAGGCGTTGAAGGCGAGCACGGCAGCCGGCGCCACGACGAAGCTCGTCCACCTTGTGAACTATGAAAAGGAACTGTTTACGCTCGGCTATGTTGCTCGGCCCCCAAGGCTTATAGCCAAGCTTCTGCACGACGTCCAAGCGGCGGATTGCCTCATCCTGGCTACACCGGTTCATTGGTTCGGCGTGAGTTCCCTCATGAAGAACTTTCTCGATCACCTCTCCACGTTGGAGGCCGAGCATTTCCTGCTCGAAGGAACTGTCGTCGGGTGTATTGCGGCGTTGGAAGAGGATGGCGGCATGAAGGCCATATTAGACATGGTTGGGCCGTTGAGCCATATGGGAGCGATGTTCCCGCCGTACGGCATGTTCTTCTGCAATAGGAATGTGTCGCGGAAGTCTGAACGTAATTGGATGCTCAAAGACCACAGACTCTTAGGGACGAATGTCGTACGACTCGCGCAGGCAAACAAGGATAAGGATTGGGGGTATTGATGGGAATGAGGAATGAGGAGTGAAGCGTTACGTGATATGAATGACGAGACGTAGATGGGACGTTGGAAAATGGGTCTACCGGGCGATTTAGGATCGCGAGAGCAGCAGGACGAAAATCGATACACACAGGAGCACGGTCGCTACGAGGATGGCCCAGGCTATTTTTAGGGACCGCCTCGTCGCGCGGACGGTAGCCTCGAGTTTCTCGATCGTCTCCATCTGGGTTGCAAGGGTCTGCACGTGAACGTGCAGCCGTTCCTGCAACATTGCCAGGGAAGGTTCAGCGATGTCGTTGTCTGCTTGGGAAGGAGCCGTCCGCCGTCGCTCTAAGCTTTTTAGCAGCCCGGGCGCTTTGTCGATCACGACCGGCATCAGTTTTTTCAAGAGATACAAAGCGGTTGTCCATGGGATCGTCACGTCTGGTTGCTTTCGTTGTCGGCCTGAAACAGAAGTACGGTCAAGTGGCCGCCGTGGCTTTGTACCCGTCCAGTCGATTCCATTTTTTACCTGCACTTCGCTTGTTAAGCAAGATGTTCTGCCCGGCATCGAAATCTTGCGGGTACCCTGGCATCCTGATGGAAAAGAATATGCATTGTGTCATCCGACGGTCCGACAGCGGCAGATCCAATTGAATAACGCTCCGAGAGCTGCTACTAAGCTGGTGTCGTCTGAACGGGATGGAGGTATGCTGCGATGAATTGGCAGGAAATCGAGCAGAAGCTGCCCACCATGAATCAGGAACAGTTGATCGAATCGTTGAAGATGTGTCTGCGGCTGATTGAACGGATGGAAGGCGAACTCGCAGAGGGTGCGCGCAAGCTGGATGAAATGACCGCGCTCGTGCGGAAATTATCGGAATCAAAATCGTGAACAACGGATGCTGAGCCTTCCCAACTTCCTGCAAGCTCCTCTAATCCGGGAGCGGGACCGGATCAGGGGCGAGATCATCAAGATTCACGGATTGCTGCCGCTGCTGATGAAGGAGCGTAACGGGGAGCGTTGGACGCCGGACGAACGAGCTCAACTCCGCCGTCACTTCCGCACATTGACAGGCCTCAGCCCGTACCTTCTCGTCCTGCTGGCTCCCGGCTCGTTTATGTTGGTTCCTGCCTTGGCCTGGTGGCTTGACCGGCGCCGGCAGAAACGAAACGGCGGTGGTCAAACCGGAACGCCAATCGTCGTGCCGTTGGCAGAGGAAATCATGTCCCAACCACAGGCGGAAGTCTGACCCACTTTTTGGTTATGATTACCCACGGATTGCGATCGCCCCGCACGACAGGCAAGCGACGTTCTTTGTCGAAGAACTGGATCTTGAAAGGAAATCATCCATGGAACGGTCCCCGCTCGCGGATGTCTTTGACGCTCACGTGGCGCATGAATTTGTCGATAAGAACGTTGATGCCACGATGCAGACCATGGTCCCGGAGCCCTATCTGCTGCACCTGCCCACGTTAGGGCCGCGCCGCCGTGCGCCGGTTTTATGAGCAGGTGTTTGTCGGGAAGTGGCCCGTCCATACAAAGGTGACGCGTGTCTCACGAATGGTGGGGGCTGATCAGGTGGTGGACGAGCTTCTCATTGGCTTTACGCATGATGTGCCGCTGGAGTTTTTACTGCCACGAGTTCCTCCGACTGGAAAACAGGTTGAACTCCCCTTCGTCGTGGTGATGCGGTTTGACGATGGAAAAATCGCCCATGAGCATATTTATTGGGATCAGGGATCGCTGCTGGTACAAGTGGGGCTGATCGATCCAACAGTCTTGCCCGTCATCGGTGCGGACCAAGCTTCCGTTCTTCGCTCCAAAGCGGCGGGGTCATGAGTGGTACCCTCGTCAGAGAAGTCAATCATTGGCTTGGAGACGGTGCAAGCTGTTCGCCAGATCCCTTGACTAGAGCGTATTGAGGGCATAAGGTGAAATTTGTGGGAGGAGTTGAACGCCCCGAGGGAATATTGGATAACAAGGGGGTCAAGCGCTGAGGATGGTGTGCATGCCCAGCTTGTACTGGGAAGCCTAAAGTCCTCCCGAGACCTCCGCCGTACCTACATCTCCTCGGTAGGTGCGTGTGCTCCTCCCACCTTAAACCCCACCCATATTTATTTCACATGATCTGACCGTCTGCCCATCCGGTAGAGTCAGGGACTTCGACTTCGCCAACCTCCAGACCTCCACGTGCAGAAAAGCCGTCTTTTCTACACCGAACAAATGGCGTGATATAGAATGCCTTCTCGGTTCGGGGCATAGGTAAAACCGGGTGATATCAGAAATGTCTGTGTCTCCACGACATATCGACTCGCAGCGCCATCGCTCGCCACTACGCATGCCTCCGCTTCGACACCCTGGGCAATCAGTCGAAGAAGAAATTAATCTTCTTCAGTTCAAGATTGATGAACTCCTCGTACCATCCTTCTGCATTGTGGTGGTTGCACTCATGGAAGTGTGGCATTGGTGGACATCAGTCCCACCTAATCCCGCACTTCTCTGCACAACAGCCTTCATCCTGGTCATCTACGCCGGGCAGAGGATCTGGTCTTACAAACGGGCGATTAACAATCTTCGGCTCGGCCGAGACTGTGAACGGACAGTGGGACAAATGCTTGAATCGCTTCGAGCAAAAGGCTATCGGGTGTTGCATGACATTGCGGGGCCGGATTTCAACGTGGACCATGTCATTGTCGGTCCTGCCGGGATTTTTACCATCGAAACAAAGACGCGATCCAAACCGATGGACGAGAATGCCAAGATTATGTACGACGGCAATGCCATCAGGGTTGCGAGTGAGCGGCCTTTCGACGATCCTTTGACTCAGGCCCGAGCACAAGCGCGGTGGGTGTCAAGTCTGTTGAATGATGGACGAACCACTCAGGTCACTGCGCGACCAGTCGTGGTGTTTCCCGGCTGGTACGTCGAGCAGAAGGGGCCACGAAGCAACTGGGACGTATGGGTAATCAATCCAAAGGCACTCGATGGTTTCCTCACCAACGAGCCGCATATCCTGTCTCCCGCCTTCATCGATTCAACAGCCAACGCTCTGACATTGTACTGTCGCCGTCCAATCTCCTAACCCGCGTCAGGCTGCACGGGTCAATCGAGGTGTCAGCAACCCCTCGACTCAGCGCTATGACTCCGCCTTCCTCCTCCAATTCGCGACATTGCCATCGCAAAGACACGGGGCATTCACAATGGAATTAGGAATGCGGGATGAGAAAATGGTGAATGCAAAGGTGAGACGTGAAACGTTCGTGAGCTTTGATTACTTGGCCGGCAGGAACGAAGATATGGGGTATCGAGGACGCCAAGTCGGCACGCTCTGTAGGGTATGGTGCGGGAGAGACGCGCGTCGTATCAACTCTGTGCCTCCCACGACTGCAGTACCGCCGAGGAGCGTGTAGGTGGTCACTGTCTCTCCCAAGAGGAAGTGTGCAAGACCAATCGTGCAGATTGGAATGAGATTGTGGTACGCGCCCACCGTGGTGGGTGTGAATGATTGGAGGGCTCGAGAGCGCAGCAAAAAGACTCCTGCGGTAGCCATGCCGATAAACAGCAGCAGCCCCGCAACCTCGACAGACAGATCGCCCTCCTGAGGCGCCATCCCACCGGCCGCAGTTCCGGCCAGTAAGAGTACGGCGCTCGTCCCGAACATCGTGGTGTTGGATGTCCACACGCCGAATTGTTTGACGACATTGGGGCTCAGTACGATATAGCCGGACATCATGAGGGTGAAGAGCAGGACGAGGGCATCCCCGAATCCAAAACCTATCTCTTGGATGCCGGTGCCGCCGCTGACGGCGAGAGTACAGCCGGCCCACGAGAGGAAGATGCCGCAGCCTGTTGCGGCGGTCGCTCGATCCTTTCCCCGGTACATGCTGAGCACTGCCGTGATGGTTGGAAGCAGGCTGTAGAGGAGGGCGTAGTGGGTGACGGTGGTGTACATCAACCCCCATGCGGCTACGGCGTAAGCGCCTACCCCGAGTATCCCCAATCCGGTGAGTTGCAGGATCTGGCAGGGGCGCAGTGCCCGGAGCCCACGGGAGTCTATACAGGCGGTGATGCTTGCGAGGAAGAGGAAGCCGATCAGGACACGCCCGCAGGCGAGGCTGAGAACACTCATGCTGCTGTGCTGGAATATGTATTTGAAGATCGGCGTGACAGAACTCAGCAGTCCGACAACTCCGACGAGGCAGAGGATGGGCACCACTTGCTTGATGGGCTTATCGCCGGAACTGTCCTGGATCGACGGTGAGAACATTCCTACATTCCCCCCAGGTTCACGCTGAGCATCTGTTCGATGAAACGCGTGAGCCGTGTTTGGTGTTCCGGGGAGATGTCGACGATGCGGCCGCCCGCGATCGGCGTCCGGGCGTAAGTGATGAGGAGCGCGCACTCGATGCGACTGTCGAGATCCAACACGCAATCGAGGTGTACGAGTTCTCCAATCGAGAGGTCGAGCTCTGTCTGCACCTGAAACCCCAATTCCGTGAGGTCCCAGACATGGCAGTTCGTCACCTTGCCGTTCCGCTGGAGACGCCCCGTGCGTTCGATGAGTATCCGATACTGTTCACGGTGCTGATTCATGAGAGCCTCGTGGGGTGTAGGCGATCGTGGGATCAGCCGATGTCCTTCCGATGGGCCCAATGGGGGACGGACGGGACAGGCTCAAGCGCCGCTTGGACTATCGGCTGCGGTCGTAGGCCGAATCGATGTGTGCTCATGAGGATGAAGAGAACCATAAAAGGGAGTGCGCTCATGGTGGCTAGGTAGAAGAGAAATGACATTCGGATCTCCCTTGGATTGCGCAATCAGCGACCAGTTGTGCAAGGCCGAGACCCGACGGATGCCTCAAAAGTATGGAATACTGGAACGTGCCGGTGTTGCAGGTCTTCTGCGCCTTTACGGATGGCGAGTCGTATGAAGACTCGATGTGAGAGTCCGCGACGGTCTCTGCAATCCCAAAAAGCGGCAGATCAGTTCCCCGAATCTCCTCCCTCTTTCGTCGGGGCTTTGGAGCAAGAACAGCCGTATGGCTGATAGTTCATGTAACGGCGTGTGGCCTTTTGGCACAGAAAGAAGGATCCTCCGCGTAAAGCCTTTTGCTTCAGTAGCTCTGCTTCTTGCTTCCTGCGATCAGCTATGCGCTATAGACCATAGGCTCCCATCACTTATGGCGAGCGACGCCGATCTTACCGCTGAGTGCGCTTGACTCCACTTTAGGGACGGCCTAGCCTAACTGCTGATCACACTATTCTTA
>DAISKX010000049.1:0-12103 GCA_036820725.1 Nitrospiraceae bacterium | reverse complement strand
CCGTTCACCAGGCTTTGTTCTCAGGCACTCAGAAGACACTGGGCGCTCATGGGACACGGCCGGCTCATCGCCTCGCGCACCTCATTATTCTGCGCGTCGCAGACCTCGTGATCTCACACCATGGTGTCAGCAAATCTCCAGCGTCACCCCCTCAAGATTTGCTCCTTAAGACCCTCGAGCGTGGAATGAAGGTTGGTGTCCGCGTCTTTCGCTTTGGTGATCTGCCGACAGGCATGGATGATGGTCGTGTGGTCCTTGCCGCCGAAATGCCGCCCGATTTCGGGGAAGGACGCCTCCGTCAACTCGCGGCAGAGATACATGGCGATCTGTCTCGGATGAACGAGTGTCTTGCTTCGCCGCCGCGACTTCAGATCGCCGATTTTCACATGGAACTTGGCCCCGACCACTTCTTGAATGTCCTCGATCGACACGATCTTTTTCTTCTCGCCGATGAGGTCACGAAGGACGTTCCTGGCCATCTCGAGCGTAATAATCTGCCCCGTCAGCGACGAGTAGGCTCCGAGCCGAACCAGCGATCCCTCGAGTTCCCGGATATTGTTCTTCATCGTATTGGCAAGAAAATGGATGACATCCTCCGGCAGGGAAATGTGCTCGTCTTCCGATTTCTTTCTCAGAATCGCAATCCGCGTCTCCACGTCAGGCGCCTGTAGATCCGCAATCAGTCCCCATTCGAAGCGGGACCGGAGCCGCTCTTCGATGTCCGGCATGTCCTTCGGAAAGCGATCGCTGGATAACACGATCTGTTTCCGCGCTTCATACAGAGTATTGAAGGTATGAAAAAACTCTTCCTGCGTCCGTTCCTTTCCCGCGAGGAATTGGATGTCGTCGATCATGAGCATATCGATGCTGCGATAGCGTTTTCGCAAGTCGATCATCTTGTCATAGCGGATGGAGTTGATGACTTCGTTCGTAAACTGTTCGGTCGTGAGATACGCGATGCGAAGATCACTTCGCTCCGCGACATGATTCCCGATGGCATTCAATAAATGGGTCTTTCCCAGGCCCACCCCGCCGTAAATGAACAGCGGGTTGTACGCTTTCGCCGGTTGCTCCGCCACCGCCATGCTCGCCGCATGGGCAAATTGGTTGCCTGCACCCACGACAAAACTGTTGAAGGTATATTTGGGATTGAGTTGGACGCCCCGCTTGGCGCGCGACGGTACCACATTCTTCATCTGGTTACTCGAAGTCGTGCCGTCCTGCTGTCCTGCATGTGGCTTCCGGTTGACTGAAAATGCGACATCCAGACTTCCCCCTCCCCGTGCGGAAGATACCGCTTCTGCAAGAAGTTCCCCGTAATGTTGACTGAGCCAGTCTCCGAAGAACTTGTTTGGCACCGCGAGATGGGCAGTCGTTTCGTCGATGCGATCGAGTGAAATGGGGCTGAACCAGGTGTCATACACCTGCTTCGGTACCTTCATTTCAATATACGAGAGGGCTTCCAGCCAAACGGTTTCTAGGCTCATTATCAATCACTTATAGCTGTTCACAGCTTTATCCACAGCTGTGAATAAACTAAATTCCCCCGCCGATAGTGTGATCTGAGAAATATCCCCTCCTAACCGCTCATTTCTCATATCGTTGAACATGTTCATAACATCGGCGACTCAGTTTCGAGGGATCCCTGTTCTCTATCAGTCCACTCTTAACTCCCAACCCCTACATCTTCATTCAGGCACTCATCCACAGACTGCTTGTTTGACAGTCCCTTTCAGGATGCACTGCACACCAGCTATCCACACCACACACAGGACCTACTCCTACTCCTGCTACTCCTATTTTCTTATTACACATCACATTCAGAAGAAGAGCGCCGGTCCTACAGGACAATGGTGGAGTCCATTTCAAATATCAGATTGAGCAGGTCAGTATATGACAGCATAGATACACCGGAGGGCAGAATGGTCGCACCGGACTCGTCTTGCAGAACATACGTTCTACCTGGGACAGGAGCGCCGCCTGCCGTGAGACCATCGAGGAGCACAACGGAGATATGGTCTTGCGGAGAGGAGGTCGATTGAGGAAGGAGCGAATCCCCATGAACGGCATCGGCCGATGTACGAAGCAGATAGAGGAGTTTGCGGCCAGGCATATAACTCAATAGTCTCTAGAATACAAGTGTGTGGGTGGCTGTCTTGAGCAGTTGCTGGATGCCCAGATTGTTTTCATGGCGAAGGGAGAAACCCTCTTGCAGTGGTACGTCATGGTTCTGTGGTACAGTCATGACAAACGGAATACCCAACTGTTTGAATGACGGCAGATATTTCTCCAAAATCTCCACATCCACTACATCGTCAGCGTCTTTGGCGAGCAAACGAGGAGATTCTTCTTCCAACACAACTGTGACCTCGTGTTCCCCGGCGGCAAGACCCAGGGCGATGCGAAGCGCTTCAACCGGTCGATGGGACGTCCGAGGATCTCCTCGAATCACGAACACGATAGATGAAGTCATTTCAGCCGGCACGACAGCGAACCGTCAGTTGAACGATACAAAGCGATGACAGCCCTTCATGATATTCGCAAGGACTACAAGGCCGCACAGGGAGATGCGTTGATCGAGACCATCAGTGGGGACATGATGTTGCTGGCATCCGTAGGCACACACGAACACCTTGGCGCCCTCACCGACCAGTTTGGTGTATCGAGGATCGCGGACATTCTTGACACCCTCGTCAATGAGGTACAGATAAGTGTCTACGTGTTGTTTGAGCGCTTCGGAGCAGAGTCGGGCAACGGTCTGTACGCTGGGGTGGGATGGGGGTGTGGATAACAGGATCCCCAACTTCTTATTTTCCATGGTAATCCACAGGCGTGAATGAGCTTAAGAACACAATAGAATCAATATGTTGAGAACATTTATAAAACATCGGAAGACTACGGACATTCTACTCGAAAGTCAACTGGAAAAACAGGGTGGTTAAGAAGAGGACTGTAGCCGCTCGGTGAGGTGTGCCGGCACACTTTTCAGAGACACAGGCTCCTGTGCCTTGGTGGTCATATTGCGAACCATGACTGTACCGGTGGCAGCTTCATCATCTCCAAGGAAAATCGTGTACAGGCAGCCCAGGCGGTCGGCTTGCCGGAGATGAGCCTTGAGAGTTGTCGAACGAAAATCAGTCTCTGCAGCGATACCAGCTTGTCTGAGCACATCAAGCAATTTAACGCCCTCTATGCTACCGTGAGCCCCGAAAGCTGCCACATAGACTCCTGGAACGCGAGGTGGAAGCGCTCCGTCAGGAAGCATGAGCGAGATCCGCTCGAGACCTGCTGCGAAACCAACGGCCGGGGTGGGGGGACCCCCCAGCATTTCCACCAGCGTATCGTAGCGACCCCCTGCCCCCACGGCGTTCTGGGCCCCCAGATGTGAGCAAGTCAATTCGAAGGCGGTCAGGCAGTAGTAGTCGAGGCCTCGGACCAATCGCGGATTCAATGTATACGGAATAGCCAGAGCCTGGAGACCGGCCAACACCCGATCAAAGTGCTCGCGTGCATCAGGAGACAGAAAATCCATCAGACGTGGAGCAGCTTCGGTCACCGTTCGGCATTCGGGAACCTTGCAATCGAGGACACGCAACGCGTTCGTTTCGATTCGTCGTTGGCAATTGTCGCATAGTCCGGCCATGTGCTCCTTGAGAAAGGTCATAAGTTTCGGAATATATTCCGCACGGTCCCCCGCCCGCCCAAGACTATTCAATTCCAATGTGAGACCCGGTAAGCCGAGTTCGGAAAGAAACCGCCACAGTAATGAGATGACTTCTATGTCCGCCGGGGGATCGGATGTCCCGAACGATTCGACCCCGAACTGATGAAACTGCCGAAGACGACCGGCTTGAGGCCGCTCGTGTCGAAACATCGGGCCGAGGTAAAAATACTTCTGAGGGACGGGGTCGGCGGCCCGGTTGTGCTCGATGAAGGCACGGACCGTTCCGGCTGTGCCCTCCGGCCGCAACGTCAAGGAACTACCGTCGCGGTCAGGGAACGTGTACATCTCCTTCTCGACGATGTCCGTGGTAGCGCCGATGCTTCGCGCAAACAGCATCGTCGTTTCAAAAATGGGAATGCGGATCTCGCGAAACCCGTACCGCGCTGCCCAGCGCCGCGCCGCTTCTTCGATGAGACGCCAGCGGGGAGTCTCCTCGGGCAGGATATCTTTGACGCCTTTGATGCCGCGAATGATCACCGAGATCTCCTCGTCGCGCAAGAAACCATCGAACTATAGCGGCGGTTTTGCGGGCAAGTCAACGCGCTGGGGGGCACCGTCAACGGTCATTCGTCATTCGTCAATCGTGGGATGAGACCTAAAAGAACGATTCCTCACGGTTGACGCATAACGGTTGACGCATGACGATTCTGTCTTGTTGCGCCTGCCTGCATGGGGAGGTATAGTGCGCGGCGTCCATGCAGGTCATTGTCCCTTCACGTGTTCCTTTACGCAGGGTGTCATCATGAACCAGGACCGTACTCCTCGCCGGGTCATTACCGTCGCGCCGATGCCGCCGGAAAAATCCGCCTACGCCCTCGCCCGCTACAGTCGATCCGCCGATTCCATCGAAGACAGCATCAAGTGGGTGCATGGACACTCGTCGGAGAAATTCTGGGAGCAGTTCTATTTTGACTATGGCCACGCCTCGATTGCAGATCTGGGACATGTCATCGTCTGCTTCGAACAGATTTCGGAGTTAGGGGCGATCAGGCTCGAAGACGAGCCGTTATGGGACGGCCAGGCGAAATCGAGCCGGTATCAGAATTTCGCAACCGGCAATTGGTTCGTGCCGGAGTCCATCCGAGGGTCCGAGACAGAAGGAACCTACCAGGGTATTCTACGAAGTCTTTCGACGGTATACGGGTCGCTTCACGAGCCCTTGACCCGCCATATCGCTGAAGCGGAACCTCGCCCTTCGGACATGACACAGGCGACGTACGACCGCACCATTGCGGCCAGGGCATTCGACGTTACGCGGTATCTGCTGCCGCTGGCGGCGCGCACCAATGTCGGCCAGGTCGTCAGTATCAGGACTCTGGAGAAGCAGATCACGCGGTTGCTGTCCTCTCAACTCTCCGAATTGCGGTCCATCGGGGAAGACCTCAAAGAAGCCTGCCAGCGCGCCCCCGTGAACGTGTGGGGTGAACTTGCGGGCCAGGGCGCCGGATTGGCGGAACCGCTGGCTCCCACACTCGCGCGCCATGCCAAAGCGAGTGTGTATCAGGCAGAGGTCTATACTGATCTCTCGCGTCACGCTAAGGACGTGCTGAAAGGTTCCGGACTCGACCAGGGCGGAATCCCCGGAGAAGAACCGGGCGTTGATCTGGTAGAACCGCATCATCCGTTGGATGAGATCGTCACGACCTTGCTGTACCGGGTCACTCAGGCGCCTTACAGGAAGCTGCTCGCGGTCGTTCAGGACTGGACCGAGAAGCAGAAGCAGGGCACGATCGAAGTTGCTCTCAGAAAACGAGGACCCTATGACGAGCTGATCAAGGAGTTCCGGAGCGGCTATGTCTTTTTATTCGACGTGCTGATGGACATCGGCGGGTGGCGGGATATGCACCGTCACCGACGGTGCCAGCAGGTGCAACAGAACTTCACCACGGCCCATGGCTATGATGTCCCTGCCGTACTGGCGCAGGCCGGCATCGAGCGCGATTATCGTGAAGCCATGGACCTCGTCAAGGGCGATATCGAGCACTTGCGCAAGGCCAGTCAGGAGGCGGCGCTCTATGCCATCCCCTTTGGATTTTATGTGCGATGTCTGTTTAAGATGGATTATGCGGAAGCCGAGTACATCGCCCGATTGAGGTCGGGCGTGAAAGGACACTGGTCGTATCGCACCGTCGCCTGGTTGATGAAACAAAAGCTTGCCGCGCGGTATCCGATCCTGGGCGATCGCATCGACGCCACTCCGCCGCATGTTCATGATGCCTTGACCAGATGACGATGACTCAGAACCTTGGTTCACTCTCGGACACCATCATGCCGATTCCGGTGGGCACCACGGTCGCACCGTCTATCTCCCTTCGCCGTGCCGGTTCAGCATGTGAATACCCGACGGAGCCACGTTCCACATGAATGAATACGAAACGAAGATCGAGGCGGCATTCTTGGCCGGTGAGTGGGAGACGGCCTTTCGCGAAGCCGCTGCGTGGTGCCTCACCATCGAGCGAAGCGGGGAACGAAACAGCCGACCGTATTTTGCGTGTAATGTGGTCCACCTCATTCGGGGCCAGTTCGCCGCTGCCTGGAAACTCCACGGAAAAGCGCTGGAGGAAGCCGAGGACATCGAACAGGTAAAAACCTGGGTCGAGGCAATCCGCGAGTGTCATCCCGAGAAGGCGAATGCGCATCTGATCATAGGGCTGTTCTTGGCCCAGGCGGGACAATCGGAGCAGTCCATCGAGGCCTATAAGGCGGCGACGAAATCCGATCCACAATCGGCTCATCCGCATTATTTCCTGGCGCAGATCCATGAACGGGCCGAACACCCGGAGATGGCGATCAAGGAGTACAAGGAAGCCGTCCGGCTGGATCCTGCATTTGCACCGGCCCGAACGAATCTCGGCGTGGCTTATCAGGAGCAAGGACGTCTGGAGATGGCGATCCCGCAATATCGTGAAGTGATCAAACTCAATCCAAGCGATGCGATCGCCCACGCCAATCTTGCCTGCGCCCTGGCTGAGCAAGGCAAGCTGGAACCAGCCGTGCAAGCATACAAGGAGGCCATCAGGTTGAATCCTGAAGATGCCGAGCTGCATTTCGCCTTGGGTGGCCTGTACGAGGGTCGCGGGCGAGCGGATTTGGCACTGAGGGAATACCGTGAAGCGATTCGCGTGAATCCCGCCTTCGCCTCCGCCCATACGGCGCTCGGCTGGATGTCGTTCGACAAGGGTCGGCTCTGGGAAGCGATGGACTTTTTCAATCGGGCCGTCAAGGCCAACCCCGATGACGCCCGGGCCTATTACGGTATCGGAAGGATTTACGCCTCGTCTCGAAAGCGGGAAATCGCCGCAGAGAACTTCTCCAAGTCGCTCCGGCTCGAGAAAGATCCGGAGCGGAAAAATCAGATCATGAACGAGCTGTTTGGACTGGGGCAGGTAGGAGATTGAGGCAGCAGGGCTCAGTCACCTTGCTCCCGGAGCGCGCACGATCGGAATGTGCTCGCTCGACGGCCGCAATCGGTGACCGAGCCCTGCTGCCTCTTTTGAGAGGAACGCGCACACTAAGAAGGTGCTCGCTGGGGCAAGGCGCGTCCCGACGCGCCAGGGATGGGCGGGTGGAAAAAGTGCGCGCAATTGAGGAGCAAGCCCTCCCTGCCTCCATTGCGAGAAGGAGACAAGATGACGGACCGCGCGCTTTCGAAGGACCTCGCTTGGGATAGCGGCGCATCTCGGTGCGCCGGGGATGGGCGGGTGAGAAGGATGCGCGCAGTAGAAGGACAACGCTTCAGACTCTCCGTTGTGGAGTGGGAAAACTTCTGGAGATTAACCTTCGCCAAACAGACCCCCTGCACCTCAACAAGTGTATTGCCAAGCAGAATGTGCTCTCTAGACGACCACAGTTGATGACCGAGTCCCACACGGTGGTAAAGAATTGCGCGCGCTGTCTCGGTGGGGATGACCGTTGACAAAGACGTCTAGACGTCATATGTCCGCCTTATGCCAACGGTAAACAGACGCAGGCCAGGTGAAGTAAGAGATGCAATATTTTCTGTTCTTTCTGCCCGGCCGAATGGCGCCTCTGTTCAGATCATCGAGCGACAGGTATTGAGTTGATAGGAACTGCCGCAGCCTCTAGTGTCCGTTCCTATCTAAGGTTGAACACTCCTTCGGTGTTTGTTCGAACCGCACGCGCGCACTATGCCCTCAAATCAGGTGGTTATGAAATCTGTCGTGAAGCGCCGGCCATATATAGGACGAATCGCATCTTCGTTTTTGGTCGATCGACCGTCGTTCATGTGGATTGCATTGATTGGTTGAAGAGTCAACGACCCAATTCAGTCCATGCGGTTGTCACCGATCCTCCATATGGTCTGTTCGAATACACGGTTGAGCAGCAGGACAAATTAAGAGCGAAAAAAGGCGGAGTGTGGCGGATACCACCGTCGTTCGATGGAACTCAGCGATCACCTCTTCCTCGGTTTACTGTTCTTTCGACAGACGATTTGCGTAATCTTGAATCATTCTTTCTTGAATGGGCTCAGGCATTGATACCCGTTCTGGTTCCAGGAGCCAATGTAGTCGTAGCTTCAAATCCTCTCCTCTCGTATCTGGTTTCCGGAGCCCTCGCACGGGCTGGACTAGAACGACGAGGTGAAATTGTACGACTTGTGATGACTATGCGCGGAGGAGATAGACCCAAGGCCGCTCACGAAGAGTTTTCTGATGTCAGCGTCATGCCATGTTCAATGTGGGAGCCGTGGCTTCTGTTTCGAAAGCCCCTGGAAGGGCGGGTTCAGGACAATCTTCGAAAATGGGGAACAGGAGGTTTTCGACGTCCATCTGAACACAAACCTTTTGGGGACGTTGTCGTATCGTCTCCTACCCATAAATCGGAGCGACTACTTGGGCCTCACCCAAACCTCAAACCGCAGGCATTCCTTCGTATCTTAGTAAGGGGAGTATTGCCCTTGGGAAAAGGCATGGTACTCGATCCTTTCTGTGGTGCAGCATCAACTCTGGCGGCCGCAGAAGCTGTCGGATATGAGAGTATAGGTATCGAGAAAGACCTGCACTATTTTGAGATGGCTCGCCGGTCTCTCCCGAAGTTAGTGGCGTTCAAGAATGGCGATAATCATTTGTTGAGCTTATAGATCCAGTTCTGGCGCAGCTTCTCGACGCCGTGTTTGTGAAGAGTGGCAGTACGGGTTCCTAATTCTCCTCGCGGGTTTCTGCGGAAGTCATTTAAAGTAACCTTTGCTAGATAGATTTCGGTAAAGATCATCGGTTTCCTATCTCTCGCCGGTTCTGTCGCACAATCTACTTTATAGACAAATACACACATCCATTGGTCGCGGGCACCGTGTGTGTCGACAGCTCCACCTGATTTTCGCGTAGTCTTGATTTCGACTCCTTCTACACCGGCATTAACCTTATTGTCTGGATACACTCCATTCACGACCAAATCAGGGTGACCGTTATGAAAAAGGTTAACGGTAAGCGTCCGAGAGTGTTTCGCGAGACTTGCTGTCAGCATGTCAGAAAGCAAGCCTGACATGATCGCTGGGCGTAGCATATCATCGAGACGCAAAAGACCTCGATCTACCAATCCTCGATTGACATCGAAGAAGAAGTCATAAATATCTTGCATCGCCATATCAAAATCCTTGAGTCGAAGTTCAAATGTAGCTTGGCTTTGGGGTTGAAGGACGTGGAAGTGACGTGATTACGGCGTAAAGGCATAAGAAAACCCGCTAGGCGGCAGAAGTGTATCCATATCCATCTTCGTCGTCAAACCACTTCGGAAGTAGACGGAGGACAGTCACGAAGGTTCCAAGCGCAAAACCAACTGGCTTTCAATGTTTGACTGCCATAGAATGATCCACCTAGGGTGCACATTGGTTTAACGTATGGCGACTTTGACCATCAAGAACATTCCGGAGCCTCTGGTCAAACGGTTCAAGAAGCAAGCGGCTGCCCATCGCCGGAGTCTGAATTACGAAGTCATCTCCTATCTTGAGCAGATGACGCACAGCGTCACAGTCGACGCAGACGCGCTGCTGGCGAGAGCACGAGCTGTCCGCCGAACCCCGAAAGGAGTTCGATTGACCGATCGGATACTTCAAGAATCGAAAACGGCAGGGCGGTCATAGTTGTGGTCGTTACGGTTTTTGCTCACGAATGGATCAGAGGCCGATGGAAGGAGAAGTACAACCTGCGTCACCCGTCAAACGGAAAGAAGTTCCGTCGATTGACCAGTGACGACGGTTGGTTGAAGGTTGCTAAAACGGGCAATCCAACAAGGCCGCAGGCGAGTAGGAACCGGAGGCGTACGTTGTGTGGTACGTCGAGGATTCGTACGAGCCGAGAACGAAGTTGGGTGCCTGTTTCAGCAACCGCTTAGAGGTCGCGGATGGCGCCTTGGAGGACGGTAATCTGCGTAACCGGATCGCCGGCGTTCTTGAGTTCCGTGCGGATCTGCTCTTTGAGGTAGGAGGAATAGCCGATCTTATCGACGAGGATCTCGAGGAAACGTTCGGCGGAGAGCAGACTATTGCCCTTCAGCTCATCCATGGTCTCATCACTG
Source organism: Nitrospiraceae bacterium (assembly GCA_036820725.1). Taxonomy (GTDB): domain Bacteria; phylum Nitrospirota; class Nitrospiria; order Nitrospirales; family Nitrospiraceae; genus DASSBQ01. Next base: position 1,845 of record DAISKX010000049.1, on the reverse strand, counting down.
ACCGGGACATAGGTGCTGCCGACGTGAAAAATGAGATTGTAGTGTCTGCCTCTTCCGATCCGCTCAAATCGTAGGCCCTTCACGACATCCTCCGAACGTTCGCCCGCAAAAAGAGCCCCCATTCTAGACAATCAGACGAGGGAAGACAAGGCCGGCTCCGGTCTGTGGATCAGGGCGTGATCGCCTTCTTCCCAAAATACTCGCGCCGGCTTACCGTGACGTCGGCCACAAACATGACGCCGGAATGACGTTCGAAGAGAGGTCGCAGGCCGGCCAAGATCGGCTCGACTTTCTCTTCCGGCACGACGGTCATGATCATCTCGAGGCTGTCCTGCTCGCTGAACATGAAGTGAGCCTCGCGCACGCCGTGGTGGCCTTTCCCGGACAAATTGCCGATGATGGTATAGCCGCTCGCATTCACCCGGTCGAGCAGCGCCGTGACGAACGATTGGTGCTCTCCCGCCACGATCACACGTATTTCCTTCATCGGATGTAACGTTAGCCCGCTCATCTCCAACTCCTTTCCCAGCCAAATCTACGTGTGGACAGATTGGATCGCTATCAGATTCCATTCACCGGCTGGACGGTACCGATACCATAGGCCGTCATTCGGGTCGAGGGCGACCAAGTGGACCCACTCGTTGTGATAGTAATGTTGCAGCACTTCATGGCGCGAAATCAGTTTTTCGATCCGATCGCGGGGCGCTTCGACAATGGTCAGGAGCCGCATCGGTTCATGGTAGGGCATATCGCCGTTCATGACGGTCTGTCTGGCTAGTCCGAGCCGAAGATCGCTCCAAGGGCCGGCCATGATCCCCAGTCGGCCGACGACGTTGTGGTAAACCTTACTTCCGCTACCGTACACTTCGTTGTCGACGGTGGAAAAATAGTGCTCCATGTTGATCCATTGGGCCACGACTTGCGGGGCGGTCAGCAGCACCTCGAGCAGGCGGTTGCTCGGGTCTTCGCGATAGTCGTAGGAATGGAGAAAGACCCGGCCTCCCAGGTCGAGTCCTTGGGTCAGCTCTCGCCGCCCGATCACGAAGGCCGCATTGCCTGAGAGCCCCCACTCCGGCCGGACCTGACTCCAATCCGCGCTGCGTCGCCTCACGTGCGTTTCGGCCTTCGACTCCTCGAGCGTCCGCTGGACGTCGGGAAATCGCGTGCAACGTTCTTGGCTGGTCAGCGCAGAGGCTTCTTGGAGATCTTCCTGAAGGCGTGCCAAGTCGGCACGATGAGTCGGCGGGACATCTTCCAGGTCGAGGAGATGCACCGCGTCGGTCGTCGTGTCCATTTGGCCGGCGAGGAAATGTGTATCAGGAGGGATCTCGATCCCGTTCTTGGCCAGCCGTTCACGCACTTTCGGATTGTTCGAAATCATGGCGAGGACGCGGGCGTTGGGCTTGCCTTCGTTGCCGCCGCAGGCGCCGCAATCCAGGGCCGATTCGTATGGGTTGTTGTCGGATGTACTGCCGTGTGCGCAGAACAACACGAGCCGCGCGAGGTTTTTCGTCAATCCCATCATGCGGAGGGCTGTGTCCACCGTGAGCACCTGCTCGTCCAACGTGAAGCCGGTGCGCGTGATTCGCTCTTTCTGCCGAGAGACTGAACGTGCGTTCAGATCGTATCGGCGGCGCAACGTCTCGATGAACCTGTTCAACGCCTCGGTCGACAGTCCTGCCTGAGCCGCGGCTTCAATCAAGGGCGGCTCCGGATCCCCCGCCCCGCCCAGGGCGTGCAGTCGCAAGGCCTCGACGAGCGTCGGCGTGATGCGTGAACTGCGCAATCCGGTCGCCTCCTGCAATGCCCTTTTGACGAGCGCCTGCTGCTCGGCGGCCAGCATCT